>CAMYJL010000299.1 GCA_947258645.1 uncultured Nitrospinota bacterium | reverse complement strand
GGTTTGCGTGCCCACCGAATGGCTGTCCACGCCCCAAGCGATGATCAGGGGTGGTTCGTATTTCTTATCCACCCCAATCTTGGTCGAGTCCACCAGGGCCCATCTTTTCTTCGTTTCTGTCTGGACGTTCATCCCTTCTCCTTTTAATAAATACGCGCCGAGCGGGGAGGCGCACGGCGAACCTGCCCGAAAGAGAGGGTAATGTAGTCCGGTCGCCGTCCCGATTCAACCGTGCCGCGAGGCCGCCAAGCGGGAGCGTTTCAGCGCCGGACACACCTCCGCCCCCGCCCGGCCGGAAGCCGGGGAGGAGGGAGGATATTGGCAGGATTTGCCCCTTCAGGGAGGAATATTCCAGGCCGGGAGGGCCCCGTCCGATTAGCCGTTCAGAAGCCGCAGCACCGACTTGGAGGAAGCGTTCGCCTGGACGAGAGACGCCGTATTGGCTTCGAGGAGTATCTTGTCTCGCGTGAGGGCCACCACTTCGTCCGCAAAATCGGCGTCCCGAATGGCGCTCTCGCTGGCCCGGAGGTTTTCCACCTCCGCGCCCAGGCTGCGAATGTCCGCTTCGAGGGCGTTCGACTGGAACGAACCCAGTTCGCCGCGGAAGGTGGAAAGCTCCTCGATGGCGCTGTCCACTTTCGCAAGTGCGTCCTCCGCGCCGCTCTCGGTCGTCACGTCAATCCCTTTCAGGGAATTGGCTATGGGCGAAAGGTTGGAGGAATCCACTCCCAGCTCGGTCGTACTCACGCCGGAGAGCGACTTCGTGGCCGTATCGACGGACGATCGGACGGAGGTCTGATTCGCCGACCGGGTCACCGAATCAGAGGTTCCCGTATTCAGCGCCTCAAGCGCCTGATTCCGGATGGAGCGGAGCTGGTTGAACACCTCATCGAGCTTGGCGTCTTCCGTCTGGATGCTGTTCACCTTGTCCTGGGTTTTGCGGATGACACTTTCGAGCCCCGATGTCTGGGCCCGGAGGTTCTCACTTCTCACAAGACCGGCCGGATCGTCCGCCGCCCGGTTGATGCGCTGTCCAGTAGACAGGCGCTCAATGGCCTTTGCGGCCGAATTCTGGGTATTCTTCAGATTACGGGCGGCGGCAAGCGCCGCGATGTTCTGGTTGATGCGAAGACCCATATCCGGATCCTCCTGGAAAATCCCTCCCGGGACAGCCCATCCCCCCGAAATTCGGGGCAACGGCCTCGGTCAATCCCCTTCGCCCTCCTAACGGAATTCCCCTTGATCTTACCTGATTCCGCCACCCCTCGATGTGATGTAAATCACAGGAAAATGCAAGAAAATGCGCAATTATTCAAATACTTGAACAGGAAATTCCAAGATTTGGTTGAAGTAAAGAAAAACCGGAGCGCCTAGCGGCCGGGAGGCCGGTAGTAGCGCAGCGCCTCGGGGAGCCATCGCTGAATCTGGCGGATACGATTTTCTTCGGCGGGGTGGGTGGAAAGCCATTCCGGCGACCGGCTCTTCCCTCTTTTCCGGGAGGCGGCCAGCATCCGCTGCCAGAAATTGACCGCCCGCCGGGGGTCGTAGCCCGCCTTTGCCATGAAGATGAGCCCCAGCCGGTCGGCCTCGGATTCATGCAGCCGGGCATAGGGAAGGAGAACCCCCACCTGGGCCCCGGCCCCCAGGGCGGCCATCACGCCTTGCGATACATAGGCGTCTTGCCCGGACATTCCGACCTGCACGGCGGCGAGACCCATCTGGACGACGAGGTTCTGGCTGACGCGCTCTCCGCCGTGGCGGGCGATGGCGTGGGCCACCTCATGGCCCAGCACGGTCGCGAGGCCGTGCTCGTTCAGCGTGAGCGGGAGAATCCCCGTATAGACGGTCACCTTCCCGCCCGGAAGGACGAAGGCGTTCGGGGCCTTGTTCTCGATGACGATGAACTCCCATTTGTAATTTTTGCCGGTCGCGGCGGCGATCCGCCGGCCCACGCGCTGAACATGTTCGTTGATCACGGGGTCGCGGCTGATCTTGTTCGCATTCTTCTTCTTGACCTGGAGGAAGGACTGCAGGCCCATCTGGATTTCCTGCTTCTCGGACAGCAGCAGGAGCTGATCACGCCCGGTAATGGGAGCGTTGGCGCAGGAGAGCAGCGAGAAAAACAGCGCGAGAACGGCCGCGCGGGCGTAAAGGCGTCGGAATCGCATAAAAAGAAGACCCTTTCATCAACCCATCGGCGGCGACACCGATTATAGCCGAAAATTCACGGCAACGAGGCCCCTTCGTACATCCCCTCCGCCCGGTAGGCTTCGTCCAGCAGAACGATTGGATGCGCCACGCGGAGGTCCATCCCGCGCTCGCGGGCGCCGAAGGCGATCTGAATCTGGCAGCCGGGATTTCCCGTGCAGAGGACGGGGGCTTCCGCCGCCCGGACATTTTCCATCTTCCGATCCAGAAGGCGCATGGAGAGTTCCGTCTGGGTCAGGTTGTAGCTGCCCGCCGAACCGCAGCACCAGTCGCTCTCCTTCAAAGGCACCGTCTCCACGTTCCCGATCGCGGCCAGCACGGCGAGCGGCTCTTCCCGCACCTTGAGCGCGTGGTAGAGATGGCAGGGATGGTGGTAGGCGACCTGCTGGGGCTCGGGATGGCGTGCCGAGCGCAGGCCGATCCGCGCGAGAAAGACCGTCACGTCCATCGCCTTTTCGGCGAAAGCCCGGGCGCGCTCTCCCAGGACCGGATCGTCCCCGAACATATCGCCATACTCGTGAAGCATCGCGCCGCACCCCGAGACGGCGAGAACGATAGCATCGTACTCGTCCGGATCGATCGCCTTCAGGTTCCGCCGCGCCAGGGCGCGGGCCGTCCCGGTGTCCCCCGCGTGCGCCTGAAGCGCCCCGCAGCAGGTCTGCCTGTGCGGAACGATCACCCGGGCGCCGTTCGCGGCGAGGGTGCGGACAGCCGCGCGGTTTACGTCCCCGAACAGCGTCGACTGGATGCACCCGCCGAAAAAAGCCACCCGGTATTTTTCCTCGCCCACCGGCGGAACCACGTCCGGCAGGGAGGCCATGGCCTTCAGCTCCGGCGCCTCGGGCATCATGGGCTCGAAACGTATGAGCCTTTCGGGAATGACCCGGAGCGTGTGGAGAATCGAGCGCAGAGCGGTCTTTTGATAAAGGCGCATCCCCACCGAGGCGGCATAAAGGAGCAGCCGGCTCGGCAGGAGCCAGCGGAAGAGAAAGCGCCGGAGAAGGCGCACCCCGAGAGGCCTCCGGCGCACCTTCTCCAGCGAGGCCCGCGCCGTCTCGATGAGCTTGCCGTACTCCACACCCGAGGGACACGCCGTCTCGCACGCCCGGCAGTCCAGGCAGCGGTCGAGGTGCTTCACAACCGTATCCGTCGCCGCCATCTCCCCGTCCGCCACCATACGCATCAGGTAAATGCGCCCGCGCGGCGAGTCCATCTCGCTTCCGAGCAGGGCGAACGTCGGGCAACTCGTCGTGCAGAATCCGCAGTGGATGCACCGCTGGATGATCTCCCGGTCGGGTCCGCCGGGCCCCTCAAAGGGATTCAGGCCCAGGGAATCGAGGCTGGCCACTTCGGTCGCCATGTTTTTCTCGTCCTCTCAGATACGGTCGATGAACCGGCCGGGGCTCAGGGTGTTCTTCGGGTCGAACGTCGCCTTCAGCCGGCGCATCAGATCGATCGCGCCGGGTTCCAGCGCGTCCTCCCCCCAGACCGCCACCCCGGAGCGCAGAGAGGGCGGCCCCGCGTCGATTCGAACGTGCACCGACCTTCCCTTCTCCCGATCAGCGCCTGCCCGGCATTCGGCCGAGAACGTCTCCCACGCCGCGCCGGGCGAAGGGCCGGAGCCCTCGGGCGCCAGCCAGCAATGAAAAACGCCGCTCCCGGCGTGCGCCGCCCGGGCGAGGCGATACTTTCCCGCCGCAGCAGCGTTCCGGGCGGCCTCGGCAAACCGCGGAAGCTGATCCATCCGGCCCGACGCCCGGAACTTCAGCGCATCCTCGCGGTCGAAAATCCCGACCGGCGCGTCGGCGAGCGCGCGGCCGAACCCCTCCGTCTCCGCGCCATTTAAACGCCGGACATCCCGCCCGCCCGCGTTGAAGACCAACTCCTCGGCTCTTTTCAGCTGTTCTTCCAGACCTTCCTCAAAGTCGCCGTAGGCGGCGGCGAGACACCACGACCCCGGCAGGAAGAGATCGCGCTGCGATTCCGGGAGAGTATGAAGACGTCCGCTGTCCAGAACTTCCACCCACATGGGCGAAAGAGGCGCGGCCATCAGCCTACGCGCCACCGAAAACGCCGCCTCCGCCGTTCGGAACCCGACCGCCCGACCGCCCGTTCGCTCGGGTTTTTTGTAGAGGCGGATCGCCATCTCGGTCACCACCGCGAGCGAGCCCCAGCTCCCGGCCAAAAGACGGTTCATGTCGTAGCCGGTCACGTTCTTCACCACGAGCGCGCCGTAGGTCTGGGTGGAACCGTCGGCCAGCGCCACCTTCATCCGCATCACGCGGTCCCGCGCCCGGCCGTAGCGAATCCGCATGGGGCCCGATCGCTCCGCCATGATCGTCCCGCCCACCGTGGCGATAT
>CAMYJL010000298.1 GCA_947258645.1 uncultured Nitrospinota bacterium | reverse complement strand
CGATAAGACAAACGGCCGTGCGCCGAGAGTTCTTTCTCAGCCGCGGCCGAATCGCGCGATTCGATCGCGGCGAGAATACGCTTGTGGCTTTCGAGCGTGTCGAGCATTCCCTCGCGAAACGACATGGCCAGAAGGTTGTAGCGCCGAATCTTCCGGAGTACCTGGCTCAAGTGTTCCGAGAGAATGGCGTTTCCGCTCATCTCGTTGAGCAGATCGTGGAACTGGATGTTCAGCCCGGAGTATCCGGAGTAGTCCTCCGCTGTTACGGCGGCGCCCATGTTGCCCAGTAGGGTTCGCATGTCCCGTATTTGACGGGTCGAGGCGTTTTCGGCGGCGAGGCGGCCCGCCAGCGCCAGAAGGTGGCACCTGAGCGTATCGAGCTCCTGAAGCTCCGTTTCGTCGAACTCCGCAACGCGAACGCCCCGGTTCACCTTCCGGACGACCAGGCCGGATGATTCCAGTTTCCGCAGGGCTTCGCGAACGGGGCCCCGGCTCATGCGCAAAACCCGGGCCGCCTCGGCTTCGCTGAGGTGTTCACCGGGCGCGATATGCATCTCGACGATCTGCTCTTCCAGATAGCGGTAGGCGCTTTCGGTCAGATCCGAATTTCGGCGAGCTACTTTATTTGAGGGCATGGACACCGCCATCCAAAGGGTGAGTATGGAGTTGAATGCAGTGAATTGAGACAATTCTATGAACCGGCGGATGGATTGTCAACACTTTTCGGGTTTATTGTTGACTGAAGGTGGATCTCGGAATTGCCTGAAAATGGCGGGATGAGGGCGGCCTTTGTGGCCCGGCTCCTCCCGTGCTAGGAAAGATATCGAGATGAGTTGGTCGCATGATGAGCTGGCCCATGGCGGGAATCATGACGCTTTTATCTTTTCTGGAAGATGTGTCTCGCGAAGCGGGGGAGCTGGCGCTGAGCCAGGTTGGCCGGGTTTCGGCCGAGCCAAAGGGCGCGAGCATCGTTTCCGAGGCTGATCGCTCGGTGGAGCGCCTTCTTCTTTCCCGCATCCGTGCCAGGTTTCCCGGTGATTATGTTCTCGCGGAGGAGAGCGGTGCGAGCGGCGCGAGTAGCTCCGGGCACCCTGGCGAGGCCACACGCTGGTGGGCGATCGACCCCATCGACGGAACCGGACCCTATCTCAGCGGCCTGCCTTTTTGGGGTGTTTCGGTTGCCTGTATGCGGGGTGCCCGCGTCGAGGGCGGCGCGGTCTATCTGCCCGCGCTGGGCGAGATGTATTCCGCCGTCGCCGAAGGCCCACCCCTCCGAAACGGCGAACCGATCCCTTCGGTGCGGCAGACGCCTCCCGATGATCATGGTTTTCTCTTTGTTCCTTGCGCGGATGTGGCCGGCCTGCAGATTCGCTTTCCGGGAAAGCGGCTGACGCTGGCGGCGGCCTCCTTGCATCTTCTGTACACGGCGAAGGGATCGTCGTTCGGCGTGGTGGTGGAGCCGACCTGCGCGTACGACATCGCGGCGGCGGCGTTCATTCTGGAGAAGGCCGGTGGCGCAATCCGGTATTCTTCTGGAGAGGAAGTGGATTTCGCCGATCTGGCGGACGGACGCCGAACTTCGGAGCCGGTGATCGGCGCGCCTTCCGAACAGGTGGATTGGCTGCGCGCGCAAGTGAACTGGGAGCAGAACTAGGCTATTTTTTCTCGTATCTTCCGCACCTTCCATATCCGAATTCAGGCTACATCCACATGCCGGCGCGTTGCATGAGTTGATCCAGCTGGAAGGAGACCTGTTCCGGCGCTTCCACCGGCGACATGTGGCCCACTCCCTCCAACAGGTCGATGGTGCAGTCGGGGAGCCCCTCGTGAAGATCGCGCATCGACTGGGCCGGAACGAGCGCGTCGGCCAGGCCCCCGATGACGGCGGCGGGCTGGGTGAAATCCTTCAGATAAAAACGCATGTCCGGCCGCTGGCGCATGGCGTCGAGCACAAGGGCGATGCTGTTCGGGCGCTGGCTCTCGATGACGCTTTGGGTATGAGCGATCTCGCGCGGATGGGCGGCCAGATACGCCGGGTCGAAAAGCTGGGGGATGAAGGCGCTGGCGAACGGTTCCATCCCCTCGTCGACGACAAGCCGCGCGATTCGGAGGCGAGGCTCCCGGGCTTCCACCGTGTCCGCCCCGGCCTGGGTGCTGACGAACGCCGCCGCGCGGATCTTGAGCGGGTGACGCGCCAGCAACTGAAGGAGGGTGTAGCCGCCCAGCGAAAAACCAGCGACGGCGGCGGCGGAGATATCGATCGCCTCGAGCAGCCCCGCGGCGTCATCGGCCATCGTCTCGAGAGAAAACGGCTCCGAGGGAGCCTCGGTTTTGCCCAGCCCCCGCAGGTCGGGAGCGATGAGGCGGTAGCTCCGCTGGAGCTCTTCCATCTGGGCCGCCCACATGGAGTGGTCCAGCGAGAAGCCGTGGAGAAGGAGGAGCGGGGGTCCGCTGCCGCAGTCTTCGTAGGCGATGTCGATGCCGTTCGCGCGGACAGATTTCATCGGTTGTCCCTCATGGCGAAACCTGCGTTTTCTGAATTTACATCCACATGCCGGCGTGCTGCATGAGCTGGTCGAGGCAAAAACTGACCCCCTCCGGCGCCTCGAGCGGGCTCATGTGTCCCACCCCCTCGAGCATATCGAAGGTCGAATTCGGGAGACCTTCGTGCAGCTCTTTCATGGCGTGAGGAGGCACGATGCGGTCTTCGCTCCCCCCGATAACGGCGCATGGACAGGTAATCTCGCTCAATCGGGGCGTCATGTCGACCCGCTGGCGCATGGCGTCGGCGCGAAGGGCGATGTTGTTCGGCACCTGGGCGGCGATGACGCGCCGGGTCGCCTCTACCACTTCGGGATGGGAGTCGATAAAATGGGCCGCGAAAATATGGGGCACCAACGTGGCCGCGAAGGCTTCCGCGCCCTCGTCTCTTACATGGTTCATCTGGCGGATTCGCTCGCTGGCCTTTGAAGGGTCGTCGGCGGAAGCGCGTGTGCTGACAAAGGCCGCGGCACGGACCTTGTTCGGATGGTTCATGATCAGGTGAAAAAGCGCGTAGCCCCCCATTGAAAAACCGGCCACGGCGGCGAAGGGGATATCGAGCGCCTCCAGCAGGGCAGCCGAATCATCGGCCAGCTGTTCGATGGTGATGGCGGAGCCGGGGTCCGGATGTTTTGTCTCTCCCATTCCTCTCGTATCGGGAACGATCAGGCGGTAGCTTCGCGGGAGCGTTTCGATTTGTGCGTCCCAGACAGTATGGTCCCGCGCGAAACCGTGCAAAAGAAGGAGTGGCGGGCCGCTGCCGCAATCGATGAAAGCGGTTTCGATTCCGTTGGTCGGGGCGGTTCTCATTTCGGCCACGCTCATTTTGTTTTCTCCGGATTCAGTTGCCAGGAGGACATGACTTTTCCCAGCGCCAACTCGATTTCCTCGAGAACCCACTCGTCTTTTTCCGCAAACAGCCTCGATTCCAGAGCGCCCTTCACCTGTTCAGATCGCAGGCGTGCCCCGATTTGTCCCAGCGCCCAGGCAGCATGGCCGCGGCCCATCGGTTCCGGATGATGCAGGGTCCGGGTCAGGACGTAGAGCGAGCTTTCCCCGCCCGTATTTCCGATCGCCACAGCGACGTTTCGGAGAAAGCCGTCGTAGCGGGCACGCGTGACGGCGGAGCCCCGGAAGCGGGTCTTGAAGCCCTCCTCATCCAGAAGAAGGAGTTCGTTCAGATCGGGAGAGAGGGCCCCGGGCCGCGGCTCGAAGCGGGGTTCGGCAGCGGCGGGTGCGCCGTCGTTCCAGGGGCAAACTTCCTGGCAGATGTCGCAGCCGAAAATATAGTCCCCCACCAGTGGCCGAAGCTCGCGGGGCATGGGGCCGCGAAGCTCGATGGTAAGATACGAGATGCAGCGGCGTGCGTCGATGATGCCCGGCGCCACGATGGCGTCCGTCGGACAATCGACCATGCACGCTTCGCAGGTTCCGCAATGTTCGGTTTCCATCGGGGGATCGGCCGGGAGCCGCCGGTTGAGCAGGAGCGTCCCGAGAAAGAAATAGCTTCCCTGCTCCCGGTTCAGGAGAAGGGAGTTTTTTCCCTTCCAGCCAAGTCCGCACCGGACGGCGAGATCCCGCTCCAGCACCGGGCCGGTGTCCACATAGCTTCTGCCCTCGATTCCGGGGTCGATCTCCTGAAGCGCTCGAAGCACACGGACCAAGCGCTTTTTGATGAACTTGTGATAATCGCCGCCGTGCGCGTAGCGAGCGATTTTTCCGGGGAGAAGGCTCATCGGGAGTTGGTTCGCCCGCGGGTTATCGGGATGGCCGTATTGCATGGCGACCACGAGGACCGACAGGGTTTTCGGCCATACCTCTCGCAAATCCTGCCGAACTTCGGCCCGGCGGGTCATATATGACATCTCGCCCGCGTAGCCGTTTGATCGAATCCGTTCGCGCGGGCCAGATCCTTTGCCGTCTGGGCGAGAAGTTCGGGGGCAACCTCCTCGAGGATTCCGGTTCGGGATGAGGGGCTCGGTGGGTTTTTCATGCCGGCTTCTTTCGGGCGATGCATTGCACCTGGGCGCGGGTGGTCACGGTGCGGCCGCCGGCCGAGAAATATTCCTGAATGACTTTCCAGCGGTCGTCATTCTGCCACCTCGGGACGGCGCTGCCATTCCGGAAATAACCTTCCAGGGCGTCGCCGGCGTTTTCGAACGCGATCATTTCTTTTTCCAGACGAAGGAAAGCCGGAATGAGGCCGAATTGATGGAGGAGGTTTTCCATGGCCGAGGCGGACATCGCGAAACGGCTCGCGCGCCCCGTTTCTTTCCAGAGGTCGGGGTGGAGCGCGACGCCGGCAAATATCCCGCCGGCGGGAAGGACGCTGGCGGCACGCTCGATGATTTCGGCTCCCATGCACAGATGGGCTGTGACGAGGTCCGGGGCCCGGCCCGAAAGGGAGGCTGCGTAACCCTCTTTTTCGACGTCCAGCCGGATGAACCGGGCACCGGGGAGCCCTTCCCTTTCGGCCCGCTCCCGCGCTTCGTGGAGTGCCTCTTCGTTGAGGTCAGCCCCGAGGGACCAGCCTCCGGCACGCCAGCGGTCAGAGAGCGCAAAAGTCATTCGCCCGGCTCCGCAGCCCAGGTCCAGATGTCCTCCGCCGATGGGCAGGGCCTCGCGGACAGCAGAGAG
>CAMYJL010000297.1 GCA_947258645.1 uncultured Nitrospinota bacterium | reverse complement strand
ATGCGGAGGCGGAAGAGAAGTATGAATCCGTGGTGCGCTCCTCTTCCCATCTGCCTATGGGGATCGCCGCTGGTCTCCGCGTGGCCGAAATGGAGGAGGCCTCGGGCCGTCGCGAGGAGGCAGCTAGCCGGTATGAAAATCTTCTGGAGGCCGTCAAGAATCTGAAAGCTTCCGATAAAAAAACGCACGAAAAGTTGCTGAAAGGCGTGTATCTAGGGGTTCTTCGCACAGCGGCCCTCCGATTTCAGTCGGAAAACTGTGAGTCTGCCGTGGGGCTGGTAAACGCCGTTCCGCGCGGTGCCGTTCCGGCCAAGGCGAGGGGAGAGATCGCCTCCCTTCTCGGCGAGTGCGCCTATCGAAAGGGACTTCTGGATGAGGCGGAATCGCAGTTCGGGCGCGTACTTGTCGGAGGACGGCGGCCCGAGCTGGCGGCGCGTGCGCGGATGCGGCTTGCCGCCATCGCCAAAGCGCGGGGCAATAAGAAAGAATCTCTCCGGCGGCTTCAGGAAGCGCTTCCTCTTTTGCCGGAGTCGATGCGCCGGGAGGCCCGATTGGATGCGGGCCAGTTGCTTCGGGAGATGGGGAAGTTCCAGGAGGGGCGTGTCATGCTCTTGCCCTTTGCCATGAATGAAAAGGCGGACGCTGATCGAAGGCGGAGCGTTTGGTTGATCCTGGCGCGGGACGCCGCCTCGGCGGGAAGGTGGATTGAAGCCGATGATGCACTGAAAAACTGGAACGCGCTCGCTCCTTCGAACCCCCAGGAAGGGATGCGCCTGTGGACGACGGTGCTCTACCGCTTAGGGAAATGCCCGCAAGCGCTTGGAACAGCGAGGAAGGCCTTGGCCAGGAAGGGGAATGAGTCCGCGCGTGAGGAACTCCTCCGAATCATGGCGTCGTGTCTGATTGAAGGGAAAAGATACGATGAGGCGCAGGCCGTATTGCATGAGATCTTGGGGATGAGCCCTGGAGACGCAGAGGTGGCGTACCAGCTGGGGAGCTTGTACGAACAAAATGGGAAGCCCAAAGAGGCGATCGGCTCATATAGCGCATTTCTCGGGAATTTTCCGGATCATCCCCGCGCAGCGGAAGTGGCTCTTCGTCTGGGTTTTTTGGCGTCGGGGGAAGGAAATCGGGAGTCCGCCCTCAAGGCCTATCGCATCGCGGCCCAATCTTCCCAATGGAACATAGCTGAACCCGCCCGCTACTACCTCGCGGGTGACTTGGAGGAGCGGGGGAAGGTGGAAGACGCCCTGGCCGAGTACGAAAAACTGGCTGCGCTTGACCTGGCCACTTCGAAATGGCGGCGCGCGGCGAGTTGGCGCGCGGCGGCACTGCGCGAAGGGCGGGAAGAATGGCGGCCTGCGATAGCTCATTACAGCCGGATTGCCCGGGTATCGTCATCTCGGGACGGGGAGGCGAAATCCCTGGACAGAGAAGCGCGTCAGGCAGCCGCCCGGGCAAAAAAACTTCAGAATTATCTCGATTCCGTCCGGACCCGGGAAGAGAAAATGAAAAATCGGGTGCCGCTTCTGCGGTGAAGGGAAATGGGAAAATAAATCGTGCGCTCGCGTAGAGGGATAAATCCAAGAGTAGCGGCCAATGGAGGGATGTCTTATTGTCCCCCGGCGCTGGCGCTGATCCTCTGGGCGGTACTCTCCGCCGGGGTGGCCGGAGCGGCCGTGCCGGGGGATGGGAAACTTGGGCTCTCCATACCCGAGGTTGTCATCGAATCCCCGGACATTGAGCGGCTCATCGCCCAGCGCGTGCGTCCCGTGCCGCCCAAGCAGCTGGGTGTACGAATTCCGAGCGTTCTTCCTCAGGCAGAGATTCCGGAGATTTCCCCGCCCCCGCGTCCCGTTCCGAAAGAGCGTGAGCCCGATATGGATTTGACGAAATATCTGGGCGGACTGTCCCGGATTTTCGGGGATCCCGACCGGTATTTTGAAAGCGGGCTTGCCTTCCTCAAGAAAGGCGAGCCTGTCGAGGCGCTGCTCTATTTTAATAAGGCCCGTGATTCGAAGGACTCTCCCCGGGTGAAGGCGGCCGGGCAGTTCTGGGCGGCGGAGGTTTTGATCCGCCTCGGAAGGCTCCGGGAAGCCCATCTGGTGCGCCGGGAACTCTTGCTTTTTCCTGCCCGGTCGGGGGCCCTATATAAAGCGGCTGCCCGGTACGCCTTGGCGGAGGAGAGTTGCCGCTCCAAGGAATATCAGACGTGTTTGAAATGGTTGGATGAGGGAGTGTGGCCGGAAGGGGGTTTTGCCTCCGAGAAGGCGAGATTTCTTCATGCCTGGGCATTGCTTCGCCTGGGGGTCCGCGGCCGGGGGATGGAGATTCTTCTGGGTTTGACGCCGCCGAGGAGACCTTTGGCTCTCAAGGCGCTTGTGGCGATGGGGCACTTGTATTTTGGGTCTGGTGATTTTGTGCAGGCAGAGAGAGTTTATTTAGAGGCGGAATCCTCGTTGACACCCTCGAGCGCCGGGGATAGGAAATTGCTTGGCGAGGCGCTCCACGGAATCGGATGGGCGCGGCTTCACCTCGGACAACCGGAGGAGGCCGTCCGTGCCTTTTCCCTGGCCCTTCGGCGGCACCCCGAACATCCGCTTCGTCCTTCTATCGAAGCGGGCGCCCTCGCGGCGCTCCTCGAAACTCGGGTAGACACGGCGGAACAAGACCTTAAAGGATTTGTGCGCAAATATCCGGAGAGCCAGCACATTGGACCGCTCCAGCTCCAGCTGGCCTGGGCAAAGTTTCGGCGGGCGGATTATGCTAGGGCGGGAAAGCTCGCTGCGTCCGTCAGCGATAGATATCCCCTGGGACAGATCTACCGGTTGGGCCGGGTGATCGAGGGCCTGAGTCTCTATCATTTGGGGAAAGTGAAAAAAGCGTACGGTGTTTTACGCGCAGGCGCGGGTCAGCCTCCCGCGGGAAAGTCGGATCGGCCCGAGGAGAGGAGCGCTGCCCGATCCGCGGCGATGGCGACGGCATTTGCCGCTTTCAGGTTGAAAGATTACTCCGGCGCCCGAGATGTCCTCGAGCATTGGGCGTTTCTGCCGGGGGGAGGCAAGGGAGCGCGGGCTGCGGACGCCGAAGCGGCTCTTTGGTACGGAGAGGCGGCGTTTGAAGCGGGTGATCTCGTCCGGGCCCGCCGCGCTTTCGAGAAAATTCTCCGGGATAAAAAAGTCGGGTACCGCGCGAGGGCGGGGCTGGCCTGGATTCACTATCGCAACGGGGATTGGGGAAAGGCCGCCGCGACCTTCGATCAGGTTTTCTCCATGAAACCTTCGGGGGCTCTCGCCCCCGAGGCGCTGGCCCGCGCCGGAGAGGCCCGGTTCAACCAGGGGAATTACTCAGGGGCGCTCGAGGCGTTTGCGCGTGTCGAAAGGGATTTCGCGGGCGGTCCCGTAGCGCGGAAAGCGCTTCTCGAAAAGGGAA
Source organism: uncultured Nitrospinota bacterium (assembly GCA_947258645.1). Lineage (GTDB taxonomy): Bacteria > UBA8248 > UBA8248 > UBA8248 > UBA8248 > CAMYJL01. Next base: position 4,327 of record CAMYJL010000297.1, on the reverse strand, counting down.
AACTCCTGTTTCGCAGGGAGCGTTACAGTGAGGCCGCCCAAGCTTTTGAGCGTTTTCTCAAGAAATATCCGAACAGTGAAGACACACTTCAGGTGGAATTCTGGGATGCCATCATTCCATTTCGCCGTGGCCGCTACGATGATGCCCGCACCCGCTTGTTCGCTTTCGCGGAGCGCAACCCGAAATCCCCGTTGGCTGGCGTTGCCTACCTGCGTATCGGCGACGCCTATTATAACGAGGGCCAGTACCTTCAGGCCGATCGGATTTACCGATTGATGAAGAACCGCTACCCTAAGCACGATCGTGTGCGCGAAGCGACGTACGGCCTCATCCTCACTCGGCTTCACCGCAAGGATTTCAAGCAATTTATCGCCGATGCCCGGCGTTACATCGAGCGTTACGGAAACGATGACTTGAGCATCGCTCTGGGATTCCAGATTGGAGAGGTGCTTCTCTCGCGGGGCGATCTCAATGGTGCGCTCAGGGCATACCGGGAGGTGGAAACGCGCTACGCGGACAGCGATCTGGCTGCACATGCGCTGCTTCGGATCGCGGATATTTTCCGGCGAAGAAAGGAGGTCGATGCTTCTTTGGATGCGTATGAATCTCTGGCGGTCCGGTATCCGAAGAGTCCGCTTCGCTCTGACGCCCTTTTCGGGTCCGGAGAAACGCTGGCAGGAATCGGGCGCTGCACCGAGGCCTCGAACCGGTTAAAGGATTTTCTGAAGAAATACCCCGGACACGACTATACGCAACTCACTCTTTACGAACTGGGCCGTTGTGCGGCCAAGATGAGGAACTACAAATCAGCGATTTCCTATTTGAAGAAAACCATCGGAAACGGAAATACGGGCAGCGTCGGTCTTCGGGCGAGCGCGTCGCTGCTGATGGCCTCTCTTTTGGCCGGGCAGGGGAGGTTGGATGAAGCTTCCAAGGCGCTTGATGCAGCCCTTCTCTCGGATGATCCGGCGGTATCGGCGGAAGCCCTTTATAGCCGGGCCGATAAAGTATCCCAAGCAGACAATGTGGGTGGTACGAGCCTATGGACGAGCCGGAGCGCTTTACGAGTCCGCCGGACGCCGCTCCACCGCCCTCCGAATTTTCCAGAAGATGCGCCAAGTCGCGCCCGAAGGTCCGTTGCGAAAAAAGGCCGGACAGGCCGTTAAACGTCTCTCGAAGGAAATTAAATCCCGGCGGTAGGCAGTGGGAGGCCTCTGCCCGCTCCGCTCCCGTAAAAAGGAACTTTGGCTATGATAGATTTTCTGGCCCGTGGCGGACCTTTGATGGTTCCGTTGCTGATCTGCTCCGTCCTGGCCCTGGCGATCATTCTGGAGCGCGCCTTCAGCCTGAGGGCCAAGCGCGTTATCCGGGGGGATACGCTCCAGCGGGTGAAAAGCCTGTTGGCCGAAAATCAGATCGGAGAGGCGATGACCCTCTGTCGGCGGCAACCCTCGGTCATGGGGAGAATCCTCCTCGCCGCCATCGTGAACCACGACCGGGGCAGGGAAGAGCTCAAGACCATCGTCGAGGACGCCGGCCGGCAGGAGGTGCCCACCCTGGATCGTTATCTGGGAATGCTGGGCACCATCGCCGCCATCTCCCCCCTGCTGGGACTGACGGGTACGGTGTTCGGCATGATCCGGACCTTCACGGTCATCAGCGAAAAGGGGGTGGCCCATCCCAGCCAGCTGGCGGGTGGGATCAGCGAAGCTTTGATTACGACGGCGGCAGGGCTTGTCATTGCGATCCCCGCGCTGATTTTTTTTAATTACTATACGGCCAAGGCTGACCGCCTGATTCTCGAAATCGAGAAGCAGTCCTACCGTCTGGTCGATGCCCTGAAGCGTTAAGATGAAATTCCGGGATTTGCGCCGCGTTCAGGCCCATCCGGGCATGACAGCCATGATCGACATTATCTTTCTTCTGCTCCTTTTCTTTGTGCTGAGTTCTACGTTCATCGTTCAGCCGGGCATCAAAATCAACCTGCCCCGGACGGTTTCGACCGAACAGCCGACCCGGAAAGATTTGGTCGTGATTATCGCGCGGGATCAGCGGATATTCCTCAACAATACACAAATCACCTTCGAATCCCTCTGGGGACGCCTCATCGAGGAGCTCAAGTTCCAGCGCCAGGGGACGCTGGTTATCCGCGCCGACCGCGATGTGCCCCACGGATTCGTGGTTCGGGTCATGGATGTGGCCAAACAGGCGGGCGCCAACCGGATCGCCATTGCGACCTCGCCCGTTCTACGAAAGAAAAAAAGGTAGCGAAAATCTGAAAATATGGATTAACGGTGCGCTATGAGTCTTAGTTTGATCACGGCATTTTTCGTGTCGGTTGTCATGCATGCGGGCCTGATCGTTTTTGGCCCCGACATCCATTATTCCGATCCCCCTGACATCGAAAAAGATACTATCGAGGTGGAGATGGTCAGACGGGAGGTTCCGATTCCCGACGCGCTCCGTCCGAAGCCGCTCCCGCTGGTCCCCAAACCCGAGCCCCTGGACCTGAAACGGCTCCTGGCGAAACCGGCCGCTACTCAGGCGCCCCCAAAACTTTCCTTCAATGCAGACCCCTCCCTTCAGCCTCCCCCCAAAGCGCCCCAAAGCCGCCCGCTCACCGGTCCGCCGAAGCTGAGCTTGCCGAAGCAGGTAACGCCCCTGGAGCAGCTCGACCAGGCGAGGCTCAAGCCGCTTCCGGAAACCGGCGAGGGGGAAGACTTTCCCCTCGCCGTGCCCGCGCCGAGCGCCGGGCTCGGAGGCAGGGAGAAATCCGTGTTGAAAGACAAGACCCGTCAATTCGTCGGCGAGGAGATGGTCCGACTGACCGAAACGGGGGGAGCGCAGGCGGCGCGGCAACCGATACGGGGGCCCGCTGCTACGAGGCGGATCATCTTCCAGCCGCCTCCGCCGAAGGCCAGGTTTTCTGGTTCCTCGGGAGACATCACGCTCCGCTTCTGGGTGCTCTCGGACGGCACGGTGGGCCGGGTCATCCCCGTCCGGAAGGGAAACGCCCGTCTAGAGGGCGTCGCCGTGAATCACATGAAACGCTGGAGATTCAGTCCGCTCCCCTCCGACGCTCCCGAGCGAGAGGAATGGGGCCTGATTGTGTTTCGCTTTCGTGTGCGTTGAGGCGCTGGTGTTCGGAGAAGGGGCAAGATCCCTCCCGGGGATTTCGGGTTCGGCGTAACGGACGAATTTATCTTCCCGAATTTTTCTCTTGCTCAGGAAAGGGAGAATTCTTTCATGGACTACCAGCCGACCGGACTTTACTTCGAGGAATTCGAAGTCGGCCGCACCTGGCGGACGGCGGCCCGGACGATCGGCGAGGCTGATGTGTCTGCATTTGCCGGCCTCACGGGGGATCACACCTATCTTCACACGGACGCGGAAACGGCTTCCCGGACGCCGTTCGGCGGGCGCATCGCGCACGGCCTTCTGTGTCTGTCCTGTCTTTCGGGGCTGGTGACCCGGCTGGGCATCATGGAGGGAACGGTCGAAGCGTTCATGGGGTTGGAATTCAGGTTCCGGAAGCCCATCATGTTTGGCGATACGGTTCACGGAGAGGTCGAGGTTAAGGGAAAACGGATTTCGAGTAAGGGCATGGGGCTGGTGACGCTCGCCCTGAGGCTGAAAAATCAAAAGGATGAAACAACCCAGGAGGGCGACTTCACCCTGATGATCGCCCGGAGGGAAAGCGAGGAAAAAGAGACCGAAGAATAAAAAATTTCGCCAGGCGGTCTTCGGCTATCCCCCGACAACCGCCGGGAAAATACAGAGTTCCACCCCCTCCGAGAGAGGAACTTCCTTGACCGCGTGGCGGCCATTCAACAGGATGACGTATGCGTCTTCATGCGGAATCTCGAAACGATCGAGAACGTCCTTGATGAGCGCGCTTTCCGGGAGTTCCACGGCCGCCGCGCCATCCTCATCTACATCCTTGGGCATTTTTTCTTCAAAATCCGCGTAGAGGCGGAGCCGGATTTTCATCGCCTCTCCGTATCGCTTTCCGTGTCTGCGGTGGATCTCCCCGCGGCCGTGGCGGCGTTGAGAATATCTTTCAGGGGAACGCCGCTCGTTTCAGCAAGTTTCCGGCAATCTTCGAATTCCGGGGCGAGGTTGACGGTCTCGCCCCGGAAGCGGGCCCGTTTGACCCGTACGCGGCCCCAAGGGGTGTCTACCTCCAGCCAGTCCCGCTCGGCGGCGGCGCGCTCCTGGTTTCTGAAGCGGATGCCCAGTGTCGTTGTCTCCCGGAAGAGGAGCCTTGTCAGTTCGTCCTGCCGCTCGGGCGGGCAAAGGAGAGTGAGGAGATGGGCCGGGCGGCCCT
>CAMYJL010000296.1 GCA_947258645.1 uncultured Nitrospinota bacterium | reverse complement strand
CCGTATGAATGTCGTTGTTTTCGAATGTGCAGCAACGAAGAAAGCCGATGTCCACCTTTCCGTCCATGATCGCATCGACCTGTTCGGATGTATCCATCTCAATGAGAGATAGCTCGACATCCGGTCTTTTCTCCCGAAACGTACGCAGGATCCGGGGAACCAGATCGTAACCGGCAGGTGTATTGCAAGCGACTTTCAGTTGTCCCACCATCCCGTCCATCACATGCTGGGCGGTCAATACACCGGCTTCAATATGAGACAGGGCTTGGAGTATTTCTCTCAGGAAAACCTTGCCGGCTCCTGTTAATTCGACGGAGCGGTTGGTTCGATCGAACAGTTGTACCCCCATCCCCTTCTCCAGGCGCTGAATGCTCTGGCTGAGAGGAGGTTGTTCGATGCCAAGGCGCTTGGCAGCGCGTCCGAAATGTTTTTCTTCCGCTAGTACGATGAATTGTCTCAATTGATAGAGCGTCATCGTCATTCGGCCTTGTCTGTTTTAGCTATTTCTCAGAACCATTTTCCTGCCCCACCGTGGTCTTCGAGGGAGCGCATTTGCGATGGGAGTTTTATGGCTGCGTGCAACGACTGGATGGTTCCCGGCGGGGCTGAGGCTTCCCTCCCTTATTCAGGGGCATTCCAACGCGCAATGCGCAGAGAAAAGAACCAATAGGACAATATGAAAAATCATATCAAATTTTCATAAAAATTGTATTGGACATATCGCACTTTATATAAGTAATATAATCCTAATGGGATAGATTTGTCCAAAATAGGTTGCCTTGCTGGAGGGTTTCCCCGCCATGCAATACCCCTTTTCCCAAGATCAACTCGCGCTCGCAGAACTCACCCGGGATTTCATGGAGCGGGAAGTCGTGCCCGTTGCCGCCGAGTTAGATGCCAAATCCGATCCCAGAGATTGCTATTCGAAGGATCTGGTTAACAAAGCCTCCCGTTTGGGCTTACGCACCCTGGCGGTTCCTGAGGAATTCGGCGGAGCCGGGACGGATGAACTGACACGAACACTCGTCCTGTGGACGGGTGTGCAATCAGAGCTTGGGATCATCAAGATCATGAGCCAATGCTGGAAGGTGTCCAACACCATTGCCAAGCTGGGGAAGGGAGATGCGCGGGAACGTTGGCTCAAGATGTTCGTCGAAGACCACGACTGCGTCGTTTCTATATTGATGACTGAGCCGGATGCCGGGTCCGACAACATCTACCGCCAGTCCGATCCGAATGTGGGCATTCGGACCACGGCGGTGAAGGACGGCGACTGGTACGTCATCAATGGCGCGAAGCGGTTCAACTCGCTCGTCGGATTTTCGAAAATCATGCTCATGTATGCCCGGACGGACCCCAAGGCTCCCCTCAGCGAGGGAACCACCTGTTTCATCCTTCGCGGCGATCAGGAAGGCATCCGGTACGGGCGGATCGAAGACAAAATGGGCTGGCGACTCTACCCGAACGGCGACAGCTTTTACGAAAATGTTCGCGTGCACAAGGACGATATCCTCGGCGAGGTGAACGGAGCCTACGAGAGCATGGAGGCCGTGAACCGGGGAAACGCTGAGATCATCGCCTGTAACACGGGTCTTTGCCGCGCCTTGTTCAAAGTGTGCCTTAATCACGCCAAGGAGCGGATACAGGGGGGAAAGCCCATCATCGAGCATCCCACAATCGCCTCCATGCTGGCCGACATGCTCACCGATATTGAGGTGGCCGAGCAATTCATGTGGCGAGTTGCCTGGGGGATTGACAATGATCCGACCTTTAACCGGCGGTTTACCGTCCAGAGCAAGCTTATCAGCGACCGGCTTGGAATGCGTCTTGTCCCCAAGGCGCTGGACATCCTGGGAGGAGTGGGTGTCATGCGGGACTTCCCGTCCGAAAAACTCATCCGGGACGTTATCACTCCTTGGCATGGGGCGGGGACGGACTCACTCGCTCTCCTGCGCATCGCTCGAACGCTTGAAGAACCGGGGTAAGGGGAAGTGCTTCAGCCCCTCTTTGGGGTCAGGGAGCGATAAATTTAACCAACATGATTTGGTCTGAAGATATTTGAGCCTCTTCTATTCGATCCCCGGCGCTTGACAGACTGGATGTGCCGGGAATGCGTGGTGAAGACCTTGGGAATTGTATCTCATCTCCCATGAAGGGAGGCGGGCATGACGCGAGGATCGAGCCTGACATTTCTGGCGGGGGGGGATATTGCCCTCAGTCGTGACGGTCACCGGGGCGCATTTGGTCGATTGAGTCCTCTCTTCCAAAAGGCCGATGTGGCATTTGCCAATCTGGAGCATGCTCATTCTGAACGAGGGGAGCCCGCTACGGGCAAGTACGTCCTCCGCGGAGCCCCGGAAATGGCCCATGCGCTTGCGGATGCAAAATTCGATGTTCTCTCATTTGCCAACAACCATGCCCTTGACTATGGCGAAGAAGCTTTTTTCGACACTATTGAACTGATGCGAACCCTTTCCATTCCGATTGTCGGAGCGGGAAAGGATCTGAATGCGGCTCGAAAACCTGTTGTTCTTGAGCGCAACGGCCTGCGCGTCGGATTTCTCGCTTTTTGCTCGGTGCTTCCCAGAGAATACGCGGCAAGACCTAAGGTGCCTCCTGAGGATGCCGATCCGCTTAAATTCTCAATTTCCGCAGGTGTCAATCCCTTGAGAGCTTCGACGGCCTATGTTCCTGCCGAGGGGAGTGAGGAATATCCCGGGAGGGTCCCCGAAATCGTCACCTGGGCACACCCAGACGATCTCCGGCGAATGATAGCCGACATCAGGAAGCTTCGAAGAAGAGTGGATGTACTCCTCGTTAACCACCACTGGGGAACGAGTATGGTCCATGAGGTACGCGGTTTTCAGCGTGAGATTGCCCACGCAGCCATCGACGCCGGAGCGGATGTGGTTTTGGGAGGACATCCGCATGTTCTGCAGGGGGTCGAGTTTCATCAGGGAAAGCCCATCGTTTATAGCATGGGGAACCTCATCTTCGACTACGATCCCACATTTTTCACAGATGCGACCCGGCAGACATTTCTATTTGGTTGCAAATTGGGAAAATCGGGTGCCAGTGGATGCTATGTCCTGCCCTGCAGAGGAGGTAAGTTCAACGCGCCAGTGCCCCTCTCTCCCCAGCGAGGTGAAGGTCGACGAATTTGCGATTTGCTGTCCCGCCTAAGCGAATCCTTGGGGACTCGAATGCGGGCGGATAATGCTCGAATCGCCATCATCCCGCCGAAGGAGGAGCATAAAGAGCGAATAGAGAGGTCCTGCCCGGGTGAAATTCTTCATCCCCGGTAATCAAGGCATAAAAAAGCGGGCGAACCTAAATTAAGAGGGAAGAGTTCTCTCGCAGCAGCAGGTCAATCTGGACTTATTGGCTGATTGGTGTTGTGTGGGTAGGGGGACGGGAGGACTAATTTCATATGTAAGGCAAATTGGGGCGTGCCAATGGTATTTGCCTCTTCCAATTCTCCTCGATAGCCATTGGGATGCCCGGTTCTGCGGGAAAAATCCGCGTGCATATGCCAGCCTCGGGAGAAAGCCATGGGAACGAGCTATCAGGGGATCATGGGGGCGCCCGTTACCCCCTTCACCAAAGACAATAAAGTCGATCTCGAAACTTTTGCGAAGCAGGTGAATTTTCTCATCGGGCAGGGCGTCCCCATGATTGCCCACCCGATGCACATTGGGGAGTCGGTGAGCCTGACCCGCGAAGAGCAGAAGGCGCTGGCGAAGTGTCTCATCGAGACGGCGGCAGGCAGAGTGCCGGTCTTCGTGAACGTGAGTTCTGCTGGGACAGACGTGGCGCTTGACTTGGCGCGCTACTGCGAGAAAGAGGGGGCGACGGGTATCGTCCTGCTCCCGCCTTACTACTGGCGTCCCGACCAGAAGGATGCGATCGATCATTTTACGCATGTGGGCGGCAACATCGAAATCAAGATGATCGCCTATAATAATGTCAATGCCGTACACATTGAGATCGGCCATGACACCCTGGCACACCTGATTGAACGCCTTCCCAACTTTGTTGGGCTCAAGGATGCCAGCTTTCACATGAAATACTTTACCGATGCGTGTCGCATCTCCTCTGAACTGAGCCCTGAATTTTCGGTCTACACCGGCGTCGAATATCTCCTGCCCTCGATTCCTCTCGGAGGGGCGGGAGCGTTTTCCGCCTGTGCCGAGGTGGCACCGAAGTTTACTTTGAAACTCTACGAAACATGTGTGAAGGGCGACTTCGCGGCGGCCCGCCCCATGCAGTATAAGATGTCCAGACTGCTCAACCTCCTGATGCAGATCTATCCCTCGACTATCAAGTACGCCATGGATGTTATGGGCCGCCCCGTGGGCGAAACACGCCAGCCCATCCCGCACCTTGACGAGAAGGCGAAGAAGGAGGTCCGCGACTCGCTCGCTGCTTTTGGGATTTTGGAGGACGAACCTCACGGCTGGTGACCCGGTTGTATGCGGGGGAGAGATATTTTCGGGGATCTCCGGATTGATAAAATAGAAGGAAAGAAGTAAGGTTCGCTGCCTTATGGATGGGACTACCCGCAAAGTAGGAGGAGGAGAGTGAGATGGAGAATGGGTTTAAGGGGATTGTAGGAGCCCCAGTCACACCGTTCACTCAAGATGACAGGGTTGACCTTGAAACATTTGCCAAACAAGTGAACTTCCTGATCGAAAATGGGGTGCATCTCTTGGCACACCCGATGCATGTGGGAGAATCTCCTAACTTGACCTTGGAGGAGCGAAAGGAGCTGGCGAAATGCTTGGTGGAGACGGCTGGCGGCCGGGTTCCGGTTTTCGTGCACGTGAGTATGCCGGGGACAGGCCTTGTTACCGAACTCGCCCGCCACTGCGAAAAGATAGGTGCGACGGGCATTGTTCTCCTCCCGCCCTACTACTGGAGGCCGTCTGAAAAGGCCCAGATCAGCCATTTCATCAATATCTGCGGCGATTCGAGCCTTAAGTTGATTTGCTACAACAATATCAATGCGACCCAGGTCGAGATCAGCCACGGCACCCTGGTTCAGCTCCTCGAGCGGCTGCCGAACTTCGTTGGGCTCAAGGATGCCAGCTTCGACATGAAGTATTTCACCGAGGCGTGCCGCTTGACCTCCGAGGTTAGTCCGGATTTCTCGATGTTCACGGGCGTTGAATATCTTCTCCCCTCGATGCCGGTTGGAGGTTCAGGGGCATTTTCCGGATGCGCGGAGGTGGCCCCAAAGCTCACTCTCGGCCTCTATGACGCGTGCGCTCGCATGGATTTTGAGAGAGCCCGGCCTCTTCAGTACAAAGTGTCGCAACTTCTGAGTGTCAGGACGAACAATCAATTATGCGCGTACGTCAAGTTCGCGATGGAGCTCATGGGGCGTTCGGTCGGAGAGACGCGATCTCCCGTCTTGCCGCTCGACTCTGAGACGAAATCTCTCGTGAAGGATACTCTTGAATCCCTTGGTGTTCTTGAGGAGGAGCCCCGCGGTTGGTGATTCCGCAGTGTTTGTATGTAGAATGATTTTGGGATTTCCGGTTCGGGTGTGGTTCATTTTTTTCTTTTTGGAATGACGGAAACATCTTTTTTTCGATGGTTGTTTTGAGGCGACTTGCGGGGAGGAAAGATCATGAAGAGAGAGTTCTGGATTTTTGCGCTGGTCTTGGGTTTCCTTCTTCTGCCTTTATCGGCCGACGCAGGGAAAAAGATAAAGGAGGGGACCATTACCATCACCTTCGGCACGAGTCCGGTGACGATGGACCCGCACACCCACAGCTCCGCGATCCTGACTTCGATCACCCGGTTCACCTTTGACACCCTGATGCACCGGGCCAGGGGCAAGGCGGTGCCCATCCCGTGGGCGGCGAAGTCATACAAAGTCCTCAACAATGGCCGAACGCTCGAGTTTCACATGCGCGAGGGTGTCAAGTTCACCAACGGAGAGGACGTCGACGCCGAGGCCGTGAAGTACAGCCTGACGCGCCCCATGGCGAAAGGTTTCAAGACGGTCCAGCGGAGAGCCTTTCGGGCGATCGACCGGATTGATGTTGTGAGCAAATGGGTGGTCCGCATCCATCTGAAGTACATCGATCTCGGCTACCTGAACCGGCTGGCAAATTGGGGGCAACTCGTTCCGCCGAAGTACTACTCGAGCATCAACCAGTCGAAAGCCGCGATCAAACCCATTGGCAGTGGACCTTACAAGTTGGTTCGTTGGCGAAAAGGGATAGGGATGACCTTCGAGGCAAATCCCAATTACTGGCACCCCGAGTATCCCAAGGTGAAGACGATCAGGGTCCTGCCCCTTCCGGAGAAGGGCACCCGGGTGGCGGCCCTCCTCAAGGGAGAGGTGGACATCATCCGCAACATCCCGGCGCAGTTCATTAAGCAGATCGAGGAAAATCCCAAAACTGTAATCCAATCTACGCGCAACGTCCGCATCTTCCACATGGGTTTCAACCCCATGGGAGGACCCACGCTCGACCGGAGGGTTCGCAGGGCGATGGCCCACGCCATTGACCGAGAGACCATGGTCAGGGATGTCATCCAGGGAAAGGGCGCGGTATTCAACCAGGCCACCCATCAGACGACCGAAGGGTACGACCCCAAAGCAAAG
>CAMYJL010000295.1 GCA_947258645.1 uncultured Nitrospinota bacterium | reverse complement strand
TTCCCCTTTCAGGAAGAGAGCGCCCGGCGCGGCGTAAATCTGCCGGAGGGGCTCGGGAAACGAAGGGTTGTCCCGGGTCAGGAGCGAGACGCCTTGGGACCCCGCCTCTCGCCGAAGGCGGCGGGCGATGTCTCCCGGCGCCTCCTGCCGAAGGATGTCTCCGGCCTTTTGCCCGGCGATTCGAGTGAAGTCGGCTCTGGAGGCTGCAAGGGCATCCAGAGGGTCTCCGAGGGCATCTGTCAGCTTCTGAAGCCGTTCGGGGGACATTCCCGGCAGGGTTTGGAGCACAAGCCATGCGTCCGAAACATCCGGGCTGCCCTGGCCCCAGGCCTGAAATTTTCCTGTCCACCCGCTCATGAATGCCTCATATTTCAGCGTGTTTTCACGGACCGGATCGCCATATGCAGGCGTCGCCGGTCAAAGTCCCTTCGATCTGATACCACGAGAGAGGCGTAACGTGTCAAGGTGAAATCAGGAAATACACGAAAAAAAGACGAAAAAAATGCCAATTACCCGGAAAAACGGACGTGAAAATGGCCAAGAGAGGTGAAACCTAGGGGCGTTTGTTGTCGCTCGTATGATTCAAAGACTGGAGCCGTTTCCGGGCTCTCGAGGTCAGGGGATGGTCCGGGAACCTCTGGATGAGTTTTTCAAATTCCAGGGCGGCCCGCCGGGTATCTTTGATTTGCATGTATGCGAGCCCCTTTTTATATAGAGCGTCGGGAACTTTCCGGCTGACCGGGTATCGGCTGATGACCTTCTGGAACTCTTTTAAAGAGGCCGGGAAATCCCGCATGTCGTAATAACTCTCGCCCAGCCAGTATTGCGCGTTGGCGGCCAAACGGTTTTTCGGGAACTGCTGCAGAAAGGCCTCGAACTGAAGAATGGCTTTTTTGTTCTTCTTTTCGCGGACGGATCGATATGCCCGGCTGTAGGCTTCCTGTGGAGAGAGGGAAGCCCGCTTTTTTTCCGAGGGAGCGGATTTTTTGAAGTCGACCGGGGCCTGCGGGACGATGGATGAGGGCGACCCGCCCGGGGATCTGGATGATGGGGTCTCTTGCGAGGCTCGCTTCAAGGCCTGACGGATGGTTTGATCTGCCTCCGTTTCTTTTTTCGGTGATGGGCCGCGCGGCGTTCGGCTCACCGCAGAGGTGGAGACGGAAGACGCCAGGGTTTCCATCTTCTGGCCGATCCGATCGATTTTTTCCTCCAGGCGGATTTGTTGTGTCTCAAGGCCGCGGATCTCGTTTTTCAGTGAGCTGATGTTCGCCTCAAATTTGGATACGCGGACCTCCAGCCGTGCGTTTTGTTCCTGCGCGTTCACAATTTGTTGTTTCAGGAGCCCTTCGCCTTTTGGGGATGACGAAGCGGGTCCACCGTCTTCTGCCGACTGTTGAAGCTCAGCGCAGGCGCTCAGGGCGAAAAGAAGAAACACGAGGACGTATCTTTTCCACATGCCGGAAAACCTCGGTGAATGGCGGCGGAGGAGAAAACGGGGGGCGGGCAGGATGCGTACTCAGCAAGCCAATCTTATCAGATCGGTATCACTTCGAAACCTTCAATGTGAAGCTCCGGGTCCGCCTTAATGACGAGTTGAACGTTCAGCCGCCGCTCCAGCTCTTCCACATGGCGGCGCTCTTCCTCGAGGAGGCGATCGGCGACCTCCGGATGCACGTTGATCAGCAATTTCCGGTTGCTTTTGTTGTGGGCCCGGACCCGGCGAACTTCGCGCAGGGTTTCATAGCTCACCGTGGAGGCGCTTTTGACCCGTCCGCGCCCTTCGCAATAAGGGCAGGTGTCCGTGAGAACGTGCTCCAGGCTTTCGCGGACGCGCTTGCGGGTCATCTCGACCAGGCCGAGTTCGCTGATTTTCGAGATTTTGCTCCGGGATCGGTCCTTGCGCAGTTCTTCCTGGAAGGCGCTGAAGATTTTCGTCCGGTTTTCCTCGCGCTCCATGTCGATGAAATCGACGATGATGATACCCCCCAGGTCGCGCAGGCGGAGCTGTGCCACGATTTCGCGGACGGCTTCGAGGTTGGTCTGGGATATGGTTTCCTCCGGGCTCCGTTTCCCCACGAATCGGCCCGTGTTGACGTCGATGGTGGTCAGGGCTTCGGTCTGATCGATGACGATGTAGCCCCCGCTTTTCAGCCAGACGCGCTGGCCGAGGGCGCGTTCGATCTCGAGCTCGACGCCGTAGTAGTCGAAGATGGACTCGTCTCCCTCGTAGCGGCGCAGACGGGGGACGAGATGAGGGTAATAGGTGGCCAGGAAGTCACGGCACCGCTCATATTCTTCGGCATCGTCAATCACCATCTGCTCGACGGCCGAGCCGAACAAATCGCGCACGGTCCGCTGGATGAGCGTCAGGTTGGAGTGAATCAGGGAGGGTGCGGAGGCTTTTTCGCTTTTTTTGAAGACGTCTTCCCATAGAGCGTGAAGAAAGCTCATGTTCGCTTCGATGTCTTCGTCGGCCATGCTCTCGCTCGCCGTCCGGACGATGTAGCCCGCGCCCGGCTGGCGGTGGTTGCGGACCAGTTTCCGGAGCCGCCGCCGCTCGAACTCATCCTCAATCCGGCGGCTGATGCCGACCTGATTGATGGTAGGCATGTAGACGACATACCGGCCGGGAATGGTGATGTAGCTGGTCAGGCGGGAGCCCTTGGTTCCGAGCGGCTCTTTGCTGATCTGGACGATGACTTCCTGTCCGTCCCGGAGTAACTCCTCGATGTTTTTATCTTCGCCCCGCCGGGCCCTCCTGCCCCAGCCGGACGGACGCGAGAACCCATTCTGGTCCTCTTCGTCTTCGGCTGCGCTGTCAAAGTCGAGATCGTCTTCGTCGTCGAGCTCTTCCGTCGACATTTTTCTGTAATTTTCGATGGACTCGATGGTATCGACATCGTTGACATACAAAAAACCGGCTTTCTCCAGGCCGATATCGACAAAAGCGGCCTGCATTCCCGGCAGCACTTTCGAGACCCGGCCTTTATATATGTTTCCGACGATACCCATTTCGCTTTCCCGCTCGCTATATAGCTCCGCGGCAACGCCGTTTTCGAGCAGAGCGACGCGGGTTTCAAAAGGTTCTGTATTAACGATGATTTCAGATGGCATATTCCACCTTTCGGGATTTTCCTGCCTTCCACCGCACGCCTAACTTCCGGACGTGGGTCCGAAGGCAATCTTCCGGGGAAAGTCCCAGACAATTGATGAGAATTTCGGAAATCTTCGGCTTGGCGCCTTCGCCGTATCGAAGCGTAAGAGACAGGCGCAGGGCCGGCTTGCCGTCCGGATTTTCCGCCTGCCCGGAAATTTCAAAATCCGCAATCGCGGGCCGTGCGTCGAGCCGAATAATTTTCCCCTTCCTCTCTCGCTCGATCTCGATGGATTCGGCGGAAAGCGCGCAGGAAACTGCCATCTCCATCTCATCGGCCCATTTTTTCACGCTCACCGCCCGATCGGGGTGAAGGATAATTTCGTATGTCGCGGCAGAAAGCGCGTTTGCCGACGAGGGCTCGCCCGGCTCCAGTTTCCACGCGGCCCAAGGCCGGAGTCCCTCGGGAAGCTCCCTTTGAATTTGACGGAACACTTCGAGAAGACGGAACGGGCCTTCCGTTTCGAGCAGGGCAATGTCCACCAGCTCGGCGCGGCTCTCGAAGCCGACCGGCAGGGCGTAGGAAAAGACGATTTTGGGATGAGGATGAAAGCCCTTGGAGTGCTCGATGCGGCAGCCCGCCCTCTGAACGGCGCGGATGAAGGTCCGCAGTATCTCCAGATGACTGAGGAAGCGGAGATCTCCTTTCTTCTCAAACATGAGGCGGATGAGGCTGACCGGCACGTCGGGCTGGGCGGCGGCAAGGCCCGGATTATCTTCGACGGCATTTCCTTCGAACCCGACGGGGACGGGACCGTCCTGGCGCGAGGCGTTTCGCGCCCGCTTCTCGCGTGGCCGCCTGGATGGGGGATTCGCTTTCGCCTGATTTTTCATGATGGAAAGCTCGACCGGTTCGCGGGGCGCGAGATCGGCGCCCCGCGGAAGGTCGGCGGCAGCCATGGGTTGAGCCGAAGGCCCGGCGCCGCTTCCGCCGCATGTGCTCCCCGCGAGGGGAAGCGGGCTTTCGAGGGCCGGCATGGGCTTTTCATAATGGTATTTAACGCCGGTGTATTTATCCAGGATGCCGCACTGGGCGCAGGACTCATAGCGGCAGTCGCCGACCGTGACCTCGCGCAGCGCCCGGTGCCATTCGCCCAGTTGATATTCCTTCGTGACGCCGCAGTCGAGATGATCCCAAGGCAGGGGCTCGTCCTCGGGAACCTCGCGGTAGGCGTACCATTCGGGGTCGATGCCGTGCGCCTCGAAAGCGGCCATCCACTTGTCGAAGTCGAAAAACTCCATCCAGCCGTCGAACTTGCAGCCCATGTCCACCGCCGTTTCGATGACGTCGGCCAGCCGGCGGTCCCCCTTGGAGAGGATCGCCTCGAAATAGCTGTTCCGCGGGTCGGACCAGCGCAGCTTGATCCGCCGATCCTTCACGCGCTCGCGGATGAAGTTGAGCTTCTCCCGGATCTCCTCGCGCCGGTTCTGGGGGAACCATTGAAACGGCGTGTGCGGCTTGGGAA
>CAMYJL010000294.1 GCA_947258645.1 uncultured Nitrospinota bacterium | reverse complement strand
GCACCGACCGGACCTTCGGCGGAGGAAGCATGAAAAGCCAGATGAAGCGCGCAGACCGGGCAGGCGCTCGATTTGTTCTGGTGATCGGGGAGAATGAACTGGCGAAAGGCGTCGTCGCGCTCAGGGACATGCGCGAAAGTCAGCAGGAAGAAATGCCCCGGGACAGCGTGGGCGAATATCTGAAATCGTGCCTGCGCCCGTAAGCCCCCGGCGCTACACCCATTCAAACACGTTGATCATACCCATCTCATCAAAGCCCATCTTGCGATAAAAGGTCCTGGCGCGGTCATCTTTTTCATCCACGATAAGTTCGATAGCCGTAATTCCCACGCTCCTGGCGCGTTCTACCGCCGCTGCCAGGAGCAAATGTCCCAGACCTTTCCGGCGGTGAGCGGACACGACGCCAATGTCGGGGATGTAGGCCGTCGGATCCGAACGGGCCAATCGATCCGGATCGACCGACAAAACAGCCATGCCCACACCTTCCCCGTCATGTTCGAGAATGATGCAGCCTTCGGGCGAGGTGTCGCGGTTTTCGAACCACTCGGCGATATCGTTCGGCCCGTGCGATCGAAAATTCCACATCTCCGAAAACGTTTCGTTGTAGATGTCCGCCACAAGCTTCAAATCCACGGGCAATGAGATCGAACGCAAGCGGTATCCTTCCGGCACATGGGGAGGGGGAAAAATTGCGAATCGTTCAAGACGGAGCAGCCGAATCTCCCGGAGGAGCCTCCCCCCCGTCGCCTCCAGCACCTCCTTCCCGGGAGAGTCGGTCAGGTATCCCCAGATTCCCTGGAGGCCATTTACTTTAGCGGCTTCAAGAGCGGCATCGATCAACACACGCGCCGATTCCGTCCGTCCGCCGCCCTCCCGAACGAACAGCAAATCCAGGCAGGCACGCTTCATTGCCCGAGTTTCCCGATCCGGGACGAGGCGGCAGAAGCCTTCCGGCGCCTCGCTCCCGGAAGATCGGGCAAGCCATACCCTGACGCCCGGGGGGATCGGGCCGGCACTGCTCTCTCCGTCTTCCCCCCAACCACAGGCCTCCGCCATCAGGGCCTGAAGATGCTCCCGATCGGCGGATTGATAAAGGCGGGCCTCAGCCATGATGAATATGCACCTTTCCTTCCTGGACCATCTTTTCGAACTTGTGCATCAACCATCGGCGGATGACCGCCCGAATGGCGGGCACCATCAGGGCAAATCCCGTAAGGTCTGTCAAAAGACCGGGCGTGATGAGCAGGACACCGCCCACTAGGACCATCGCGCCATCCACAAGCTGCGCGGCGGGTAAGCGATTTTGCCCCAACTCATCCTGGATTCGGGAAAGAACGTAAAAACCTTGCGCCCTCGCCGCCCACGCCCCGATGGCACCGGTCAGCAGGACAAGACCGATGGTGGGCGCGAGCCCGAAGGTGCTTCCCAACTCAATCAGGATCATCAGCTCAAGAAGCGGAACCGCTGTAAACAGGAGAAAAAGACGAAAGAACAAAACCCTTCACCTCCGCAATCAGAAACTGGAAAAAATGTCCGGTTCCATTGCAAAATCGTATCATAATCCTTCAGAATCCAGAGTTGCATATGATTACCGGCCCGCTTTTTGAGAGCTGTTTCGATGGCAGGGAAAAAGCCGAGTCTCTGGAAACGAATTGTACGCCATTTCCGCGCACCTACCTTTCATGATTTCCTGGAAGATTCCGCGAACGAACTGAGGCAGAAGGGCATCGCCATGAATTGCCCCCAATGCGGGAAGGTGGTACCTTTTTCAGACCGATGCAGCAATTGCGGAAGTCCGTGGCACCCTCCGATCGATGAGCGGATCTAGGCGAACGGTCGAAAGACAATTCACGAAAATGAATGGATTGCCAAAATGAACGGCAGATCCCGTGGTGGCAAGTCGCTGCCTCCCATACTCGAAATTTGCAACACATCCATCAACCGGAACAACTGGGAGGAAGCCTGCACGCGCTTTCTCCTGCGGGAAGGAATTTCGTCCGCTTCGAACAATGGGGACAATGGGTCCGTCATGAGCCGCCTCACCTACCAAGGCTCCGGAGTGACCTACGGCAACATCGAGCATCTTCACAAACAATTCCGCCGCATGTTTGCCGATATCGCATCGGCGGGAAAGTTCCCCCCCCATCACATCGCGCTGCTCAACGCTTCCCTGTCTCACTCCCACGGCATGCGCCTCCAGCTGGAGCGGATCATCCCGGCCCAACGGAGCGAGGCCGAGACCCTGAATCTTCAGCCCAAAACCGTTGATTTTTCTCTCATTTTACACTTCGCCGTTGCGAGTTTCCTCTCGGGACTCGATCCGAAACGCCTCAAGCAATGTCCGAACTGCACCCGCCTGTTCCTGCTGGAATCGAAGCGGAGGAAGCGCTTTTGCACGGACAGCTGCCGCTCCCAGCATCACAACCGAATCCGCGTGGAGTCCGGCAGACAGGCCCTCTACATGCGCCGGCGCAGACAGCAAATACGCCTCGACAATAAATTGCCCATGCCGAAATAAGCCGATTTTTTTCGGCATTTGACAATGCTGCGATGACGCTCTTTATCTTTCCTTTCCGAATTTCATTTGAGGCGACCCGATGCCATCCACGATGAAAGCCATGCGAATCCACGAGTTGGGCGGCCCTTTTCAACTCGACGAAGTCCCTGTTCCCGCACCGGGACCGAACGATGCCCTCATCAAGCTCAAGGCGACCGGCGCGGGCCTCACACCCGTCCTCATGCGGCGGACGCCCGGCCTGGTCGATTCCTACCCCCGCATCATGGGGCACGAAATCGCGGGCGAGGTCATGGAGGTCGGCTCCGAGGTCGAGAACGTTGCCCCAGGCGATCTGGTCACCTGCCATTTCTATCTCGTGTGCCATGTTTGCAACTTCTGCCGCAGCGGCCGGGAAACCCTCTGTCCCGACTTCAAGGGATACGTCGGACTGGTCCTGGACGGCGGGTTCGCCGAATACACGGTGATCCCCTCCCTGAACCTCTGCAAGATTCCAGACGGTGTCAGCCCGCTCGACGCCTGCCTCGCCGCCGACGCAATCTGCACCCCCTATCACAACTGCACCGCCGAGGCGCAGATCAAGCCGGGCGAGACCGTGGCCATCGTCGGGGCCGGGGGCGGCGTCGCGATTCATGCCGTCCAGATGGCCCAACTCTGCGGCGGAACCGTCATCGGCATCGACGTTTCCCAAAAGAAGCTGGAAATGGTCGCCGACCTGGGGGCCATCGCGACAATCGACCCGATGAAGACGGATTCGGTCGAGGAGATCATGTCCCTCACCGAAGGCCGCGGCGTGGACCACTACATTGACTATGTTTCGACGAAGGAAACCCTCGAAGCGGGAATGGCCTGCCTCGGCCGAGGCGGAAAGCTCGTCATCGTCGGAGCGAGGGCCCCCGGCGCCTTCGGCGGCATCTCGCCCAACTTCATGGTGGACCCGAATAAAATGCTGCGAATGGGCCAGGAGATTCACGGCTCGCGCTACTGCTCGATGCTGGAGCTGCGCCAGTCGCTCGAGCTCGTCCGGCGGGGCCAGATCAAGCCCATCGTGACCGAGACGTTTCCCCTGGAAGAGACGGAAACCGCCTTCCAGAAGCTCCAGAACAACGAGATCACCGGCCGAGCCGCCGTGGTGTTCGACTGACAGGGCGCTTGAATATTGATAGACTGAATCTCGTATCGTTTCCCGATGATGAAAATTTTCGGACTCTTTCGATGGAGGAAGTGATGGCTGACGTGAAAGATGCGGCGATGGTAAAGCAGGAGCGGCGCGTGCGCGCGAGCAAGGAGAACGAGTACAAGGTCAAGCTCCAGGCCCGGGGACACACGTTCTACGCCGATGAGCCGAAACAGGCCGGCGGCACCGACGAAGCGCCCACCCCCCGCGAGATCGCCCTGGGCGCCCTGGCCGCCTGCGTCACGGTCATCACCGGGAAGGTGGCCAAGGGGCTCGATTTTCAGTACGCGGATCAGTCCATCGAGGTGCGCGGCACGGCCGACCCGCAGGGCGCGAAGGACGCCGACAACAACATCAGCCCGAACTTCGATCATGTCGAGGTGAAGATCACCCTCGTGACGGAAGAGCCCGAGGATCGGATCGCCGAGCTCAAGCGCCAGCACCATGGCCGGTGCCCGATCTCGGCCCTGTTCCGGGAGAGCGGATGCGCGCTCGTCGAGGAGTGGCACATCGTCCGGCCGTAAAAAGCCGGGTTCGGCCGGGAAAAGCCGGGATCTCCGGGCGCTCTCCCTTTTTCATCCGGGATTTGGCCGAATATGATGAGTGCCTTACACGGGATTACTCAAGTTTTGCCTTAATATTATTCGAGAAGTCCTTGAAAACCTTGTTCGCCTGATTTTTTATCACGCTGAACCCGAGCGAGCCCAGCTTCCCGAAGACGTCCACGTTCGAGAGAATGTGGACCCGGGTCTCCCCCTCCGAGACCGCCTCCAGCGTCACCTCGTTCGTCTGCCTCAGGCTCGCCGCTATCTTCGAATCCTTCCCCTCGCCTGCCGTGCGGATGTACTCGGGCTCCCGCTGCTCCTCTATCGCGACCCGCAGGTTGAAGCTCGCCTTCAGAAAACTGATCTTCTGCTCCACCCGGACGTTGTAGTGGGTATCGTCCA
>CAMYJL010000293.1 GCA_947258645.1 uncultured Nitrospinota bacterium | reverse complement strand
GGGGAGGTGTTTCCTACACCATCGACACCCTGACCGCACTGGCCGGGGGTGATTGCAAGGGACACGATTTGTACTTCATCATCGGGGCGGACGCATTTTCCCTCTTGGGCACATGGCGGGAGCCGCTGGGGGTTCTCCAGAAGGCGAATTTCGCCGTCACGCTTCGAGGGGAGCAAACATCTCGGAATGTGGTTGAAGTGGTGGAATCCGGCTTGAATGAGGCGGATATTTTTGTAAAATTCAACCAAATTAGCGATGATGAGTATCAAATTGTTGATTATAAAAAGATTATAAAATTTGTTCCCGTTACCACCCTGGATGTTTCGGCGACAAAGATTCGCCAAATGGCCTGTATTGGGGCATCTTTACGCTATTTATTGCCTCCCCAGGTGGAAGCATTTATAATTCGGCGCGGTTTATATGGAAGTGAGGGGCAAGCCACTGCAAGACAATAGAGATTTTAATAGGCTTCCCAAGGATTTTCACGAGCGCCTTGGCCATTTATACAGCGCCGTGGATTCAAAAAAAGGCTTGGACATTGTTGTCCTGAACTTGCGGGGCCTCTCCTCGGAGCTGGACGCCTTTATCATTTGCCACGGGACGAACCCGCGGCAAGTTCGGGCCATCACCGAGGCCGTCGAGGAGAAACTGCTTGAGCTAGGTGAAAAACCGTTGTTTGTTGAGGGGTCTGAAGAAGCGAGCTGGGTTCTCATCGATTGCGGAGATGTGGGGATTCACATCTTTCAGGAGGAGACCCGGGACTACTACCGGCTGGAAGAACTCTGGTCCCACGCGCCAGCCATCGACATCGGGGCCCTGAACGCCAACACAGAAGAGCGCAGCGCTCTCGAATCAAAATGAGGAAATGTGGTGAAACATTTGAAAAAGAAAGAATTGAGGATACTAAAAGCCCGTCTTGAAGAAGTGCGGCGGGAAATTCTGGGCGATGTTCAGGCGACCGCGCGTCAAAGTAATGAATTCGGTGGAGACGGCACCCAGGATATCGGCGATCTTGCCGCGGCGACTTATTCCCAGCAGGTCATGATGGAACTCGGTGAGCGAGAACGCCAGCGTCTTCGTGAAGTAGAGGCCGCGTTTGCCCGCATCGAAAACGGTACCTATGGAATCTGCGAGGAGTCTGACGAACCCATTCCCTTCACACGTCTCGAAGCTGTTCCCTACGCCCGATTCACCGTGGCGGCGCAATCCGAGCTTGAGCGCCAAAGAAAGTCCGGTGGAATGTAGAGCCATCAATGGGACTTCGCCTCATCATATCGTTGGCCATCCCGCTCGGTACCGCTCTGTATGTCCTTCACTTCAATCGTGCGTCCATCCCCGTTCGGGTGGCGCAAGGTATCGTTGTCGAACTGCCCATCGTCACCGTTGTCCTTGTTTCCGCTCTGGCGGGCGCTCTGTTCGCGAGCTTGCTCGGGTGGACCGAGGCCGGACTCGGCGGGCTTGCCCGCTGGCGGGAGGGACGCCGCATCCGCAGGAAGGAGCGTGCGCTCAAATATTTGAGCGAGGCGGAGAGCCTGAGAACGAAAGGAAACATCCGGGCGGCGAGGCGAAGGGCGCGAAAAGCCTACCGCCTGGATCCCACCCTGGCCCCTGCGTTCCTGCTCGCTGGAGACCTTGCCGCCGAAGCCGGTGATCTGGCGGAGGCCATCCGCTGCAACGAACGCCTTTTCACCCTTTCCCCCGAATCGCTTGAAACGCTTGTCCGGCTGTCGTCCAATTTGCAGGCGGCGGGCCGTGCCAAGGAGGCGGAGAAGATACTCGCTCGGATGGGCGAGAACGGGAAAGTTCACCCGGACGTTTTAAGGCGCCTCCGCGATATGTTTGCCGATCAGGGCCGCTGGGAAGAAGCGTTGGCGGCGGGCCAAAAGCTCTCCGGTTTATGGGCTTCTCCGGCCCAACGGGAGTCGGACAGGCGGATCGAAGGCGATCTGTTGATGTTGACAGGTGAATCGCGTCTCGGCGCGTCCCAGGCGAAGGCCGCGCTTTCTCTGTTTGAGGATGCGGTCGAGTGCCTTCCCTCGGAGGCGGAACCGCGGCTTAGACTGGGGGATGCCAATCTGTCCGCGGGCCGGAGGAAGCGGGCCATCCGGACCTGGGAAGAGGGTTATCGGCATCTGGGCCATTCCGCGTTCTTGCGGCGAATCGTGGCCAGTCACCGCCCGGAGGACGATTCGAAGGCCAGGCGGCAGGCGGCCTCTGCGATGCTGGCCTGCGGAAGGATAAAAGAGAAAGACCCAGCGCCATTTGTCATGGCGGCCGCGCTGTATTTCGAAGGAGGGGATACGGAAGAGGCCCATAAGTGGCTCGAAGCCGCCTCCGATAAAGCCGTGGCGCCCGATCGCGAAAATAGCGGTCACGGCGAGGAAATGGTGGTCGATCTGGTCATGGGCCTCCTTGAGGCGCGCGGGAAACTCGAGGCGGGCGATCGCCTCGCGGCGGAAAGCGCTTTTCAGAAAGTTGCGAAAGAAGCCAGCCGGAAAATTCTGGGAGAGTCGGACGCGGGATATCTCGTCCAGCCGGTAGAGCCGGTCTCTTCGGAACAATAGGGAAAAAGAGGGACGTTTGAATAACCATTTTCGAATCTGGAAGCCGATCATTCTGGCCTGGGTGCTGGGGCTGATTCTGCTCTCTGGGCCGGACCTGATGGTCTCGGCCCATGGAGCGGCAAAGTGCCCGCGCGGCTCGACGCCGGTCGAGGACATCGCGTCGGGCAAGATCAAATGCGAGCGGCGGGACACCCTGGACACCGAACCGCTTGGCTCAGGGGCGGGGGAGCCCAGTGTGCCTGGCCGGCCGGGATCGCCCGGCGAGCCGGAGGCTCCGGGCGTTCCGGAAAAGCCCAGGCGGGTGGAGTCCGGGAACCCCGAGTGCGGGCTCTCGCGCTGGGGCTGCGAGGAGTCCTGCCAGAAAACCTATCTCTCCTCGGCGACGGCTTCTTCCCCCGACTCCGCCCAGCGCGCGAAGGTGGCCCTTGGCGCCTGCCTCCGGATATGCGGCGAGGAATTTGCCTGTCCCGCCCTTGAGCCGAAAACGCCATGAGTTTTTTGTCTGGAAGAGCGATTGCTTGACTTTCGGGCGATCCGCCCATACCGTATGCCCTGTCTCGCCCGTTCGTCCGGCCTCTTTTCCTGCTCATTACCGGAGCTGATCTGATGAAGCCCGTTGCGCTCGCCAGCGACCACGGCGGCTATTCGCTGAAAGAAGCGATCAAGGCGGCATTGGATAAAGACGGCGTTCCCTACAAGGACTACGGCACGCACTCGGAAGAATCCTGCGATTATCCCGACTTCGCCGCCCCCGCGGCGCGGGCGGTCAGCGAGGGCGAATCCGAACGCGCCATCCTCTGTTGCGGCTCCGCGGCGGGCATGGCCATCGTGGCGAACAAATTCTCCGGCGTGCGGGCCGTCGCCTGTCACAACGAATGGACGGCGCGGATGAGCCGCGAGCACAACGACGCCAACGTCCTGGCCCTCGGTGGCCGCGTCGTCGATGCCGAGGAGGGCAAGCGCCTCGCCCGCCTTTGGCTCGACACCCCCTTCGAGGGTGGGCGCCACAGCCGCCGGATATCGAAAATCTCCGAGGTGGAGAAGTCGCCCGAATCCGCTCTCTGAACCCAGCGCCCCGGTCGGTTTTGAATGAAGTGTCCTGCTTGTTCCCATCCCGATAGCCGTGTCGTCGACAGCCGCACGACCAAGGAAGGAAACGCCATCCGCCGGAGGCGCGAGTGCGAGTCCTGTGCCCACCGCTTTACCACCTACGAGCGTCCCGAGGTCACCTGGCCGCTCATCGTCAAAAAAGACGGCACACGCACCAATTACGACCGCGAAAAAATCCGGTTCGGCATCCAGAAGGCGCTGGAGAAGCGGCCTGTTTCGGCCGAAGACCAGGAAGCGATCGTTGACCGGATTGAGCGCTACATCCTCGATCTCGGTGAAAAGGAAGTTTCGACGGAGGCGGTCGGCGAGAAGGTGATGGAGGAGCTTCGCAATACCGACCAGGTGGCCTACGTCCGTTTCGCCTCCGTTTACCGCTCTTTCGGGACGGTGAAGGATTTCGAGGAGGAACTCCAGAAACTGGAGCACGAGAAGGACTGAACATCCCGCGTTGACATCATCTTCGTATGAATCATATTAAACGGTGTTATCACTGAACTGGTTGCCCGGCCGGCGGTTTATTCTTTGCATCATCCAATCAAGGGGGAGAAGGAAATGACCACCATCGTACACCTCGCCGCCCGCGAAATTCTGGATTCGCGGGGGAACCCCACCGTCGAAGTGGACGTTCACCTCGCCGGCGGAGGCTTCGGCCGCGCCGCGGTTCCCAGCGGCGCGAGCACCGGGAAACGCGAGGCGGTCGAGTTGCGCGATGGCCGGAAGGCCTACTACCTCGGCAAGGGCGTCACGAAGGCGGTCGAGAACGTGAACAAAAAGATCGCCTCGAGTCTGCTCGGGATGGACGCTTCCGATCAGCGCTCCCTGGACCTGCAGATGAAAGATCTCGACGGCTCGCGCAACAAGGGAAATCTCGGTGCGAACGCCATTCTCGCCGTCTCCATCGCGGCGGCCAAGGCGTCCGCCGACGCCCACGAGCTTCCCCTCTACCGCTACCTGGGTGGTGCGGGGGCCTGCACGATGCCTGTCCCGATGATGA
>CAMYJL010000292.1 GCA_947258645.1 uncultured Nitrospinota bacterium | reverse complement strand
TCACGAGCGGTTCTCCATCCGGTTTTACCTGCTCGCCATACTCTTTCTGCTCTTCGACGTTGAGGCCATGTTTTTGTTTCCATGGGCGGTGAAATATGACGCGCTCGGTCTCTTCGGTTTTCTTGAAATGATGCTGTTTATTGCGATTCTGCTCGTCGGGTATTTTTACGCTTGGCGAAAGGGGGCGCTGGAATGGGCTTGATTGACGGAAAGCTCAGCGATAATTTTCTGACCACGAAGTTTGACAGCCTTGTTGCCTGGGCGCGCAAAAGCTCGCTATGGCCGATGACGTTCGGCTTGGCCTGTTGCGCCATAGAGATGATGGCCTCGGGGGCGGCACGCTATGACTTTGACCGCTTCGGTGTCATCTTCCGGGCGACGCCGCGACAGTCGGATGTCATCATTATCGCCGGCACGGTGACCCACAAGATGGGCGACGCGATTCTCCGGGTGTACAACCAGATGCCCGAGCCCCGCTGGGTGATCGCCATGGGCAATTGCGCCACCTGCGGCGGGCCTTATGCGAATTACGCTGTGATGCAGGGGGTCGATGAGATTATTCCTGTGGACGTATATGTTCCGGGCTGTCCGCCCCGGCCGGAATCACTGATGTGGGGCGTAATGCAGCTTCAGAAAAAAATCGAACAGGAGAGATTCGTCCGCAAGAGCATTTCGGCGGCGTAACTTCGATAGCGATGGCAGACGAGGCCGGTACCACAGAATCCAACGGAGAAGGCTCCGCGGAAACGGAGGCGCCGAAGACGCCGCCGGGGATGGACCTGCGGAATCTGGTCGACGCCGAGTTTCCGGGAGCAGTCCTGGAACAGTCGGCATATGAAGATCGCGAGGATGAAGTTACATTTGTCCTGAAGGTCGATTATCTGCTTCGTGTGTGTGAATACCTTCGCAATCACCCGGCGGCGAGTTTCAAAATACTGACCGACCTGACTGCAGCGCACTACCTGGAAAACGAAGAGCCATTTCAGGTCATCTATCAGTTGGTTAGCGTCGATCACGCCCGGCTCCTGCGCCTCAAGATGAAGATCAGGGACGGCCAGGAGGTCCCTTCGGTGACGGAAATCTGGTCGAGCGCGAACTGGATGGAGCGGGAGGTCTACGATCTGTTCGGCATCTCTTTTGCGGGTCATCCGGACCTTCGCCGGATTCTTTTGCCAGAGGACTGGGGGAGCCACCCGTTCCGGAAGGACTATCCGCTGGAAGGTCGCGGGGAGCGAATATACTCGAAGCCCACGCGCAAGGAAAGCGGGGAATAACGCCCCTCCTCCCGCGCCGGAGCGGTGAAGGGGGCTTTTTTTGAAGTAAATCGGGAGATTTTCAGATGTTGGATGTAGAGTCCTCGCAGCGGGTCGAACGCGGACCCAGCACAGTTCCGGGTACCGAGGACCTTGTCATCAACATGGGCCCGCAACATCCCAGCACGCACGGGGTTTTGCGGGTCATCCTCAAGATGGACGGCGAGACGGTCACCGACGTCGACTGCGACATTGGCTATCTCCACCGCGGCACCGAGAAGATCGGGGAGAACATCACCTACACGATGTTCATCCCTTATACTGACCGGCTCGACTATATCGCGGCGCCGTCGAGCAATCTGGCCTGGGTGCAGACGGTCGAATCGCTCTTCGATTGGGAGATTCCGCCCCGCGCGCTGTTTATCCGCTCGATGGTAGCTGAGTTGTCGCGGATCGCGAGCCATCTCCTGTGGCTTGCCACCCATGCGCTCGACATCGGTGCCATGACGGTGTTCCTGTGGTGTTTCCGCGAGCGGGAGATGGTGCTTGATCTGTTTGAAAGAGCCTTCGGGGCGCGGCTGACGGTGAACGCCTTCCGCCTCGGCGGGCTGTTTCAGGACGTGCCCCAGGAGTTTCTGGACGATACGCGCGCATTCATCGAAATTTTCCCGAGCCGGATCGACGATTATGAAACCCTGTTGACCGAAAACCGAATCTGGTTGCAGCGGACTCAGGGTGTCGGAGTCATATCGGCCGAGGATGCGATGGATCTCGCGCTCACGGGCCCCATTCTCCGTTCGACAGGGGTTCAGTGGGATCTACGCCGGGCGAAGCCGTACGCGGCGTATCCGTTTCTGGATTTTGTCGTCCCGGTGGGTGAAAATGGCGATGTGTACGACCGCTACCTCGTGCGTGTCGAAGAGATGCGTCAGAGCACCCGGATCATCGAGCAGTGTCTGGACATGCTCCCGGACGGCCCTGTCAGCTGCAAGACGCCGCGGACGATCAAGCCGCCCGCGGGCGAGGTTTACCACAGCATTGAAAATCCCAAGGGCGAATTCGGGTTTTATCTTGTCAGCGACGGAACGGAGACGCCCTACCGGGTTCGGATCAGGCCGCCCTCGTTCATCAATCTGGCCGGCCTGAAGAAGCTGTCGGTGGGCGGTCTGCTCGCCGACGTGATTGCCATCATCGGAAGCATCGACATCGTTCTGGGCGAGTGTGACCGCTAGACCAGCCGCGCGAGGGAAGGGAAAGTTTGACCGGATATGATTGCTGAAATCATCGCCGCTACGCTCAAGATTGTCCTCGTGCTCGGGGTTGTTTCCCTTGTGGTGGCCTATCTGACCTACCTGGAGCGGAAGATCATCGGCCACATCCAGATGCGCCTCGGGCCCATGCGGGTCGGGTGGCACGGGCTTCTCCAGCCCATCGCGGATGGGCTCAAGCTCTTCCTAAAAGAGGACATCATCCCCTCCCGGGCGGACAAGATCGTCTTCGTCATCGCGCCAATTATGGTGCTGGTGCCGGCATTCGTGGTCTATTCCGTCCTTCCATTCGGGCCGAATTTCTACATCACCCAGGTCAACGTGGGCCTGTTCCTCGTCCTGGCGGTGAGTTCCCTGGGTGTTTTCGGCATCGTCATGGCGGGCTGGGCCTCGAACAGCAAGTACAGCCTTCTCGGCGCCCTGCGCGGTGCGGCGCAGATGCTGAGCTATGAAATTTTCCTGGGCTTCGCCCTCATCGGGCCGCTCATGCTGGCGGGCTCGCTGAACCTCCAAAATATCGTGCAGGCCCAGTCGGACGTGTGGTTTGTTTTTTATCAGCCCCTGGCGTTCATCGTTTTCTTCATCGCGGCGCTCGCCGAGACGAACCGCGTTCCCTTCGACCTCCCCGAGGCCGAGACGGAGCTCGTGGCGGGTTTCCACACCGAATACAGCGGGATGAAGTTCGCCTTTTTCTTCCTCGCCGAATATGCGAACATCATGGCCGTTTCCACAGTGGGAATCGCGGTTTTCTTCGGCGGATGGAAGGGCATTCCGGGCATTCCCCTGCCCGGGCTCGTCTGGTATCTGCTGAAGTTGGGAGCAATCATTTTTGTCTTTATCTGGATCCGCGCGACGCTCCCGCGATACCGCTACGATCAGCTGATGCGGATTGGATGGAAGTTCATGTTCCCGCTCGTGATTGCGAATATTTTCTTGACCGGTTTGGTGAAACTCTTGTTCCTCTAAACGCGTGAGGCGTAGGTCTTGGAGCTGCCTTTCTTTTATCTTTTTTCGGTCGGAATCATCGGCGCCTCGATTTTGATGGTGACCCGCGCCAACGTGATCCATGCGGCGCTTTTGCTGGTGCTCACCTTCTTCTTCCTATCCGGTGTGTACGTCCTGGCCGGGGCGGAATTCCTTGCGGTGGTGCAGATATTGCTCTACGCCGGCGGGATCATGGTCCTGTACCTATTCTCCATCATGCTGATGAGCGTGGATGTCGCCGTGCGGCTGCGCCAGTTTCACCGCCAGACGATCTTTGCGATGGCCACGGCCGTGCTGCTTGCGCTGGAAATATGGATGGTTTTGAGCCGGGGGACTTCCTACCCGGCGTTCAAGTCTTTCGGTTGGGGGATTGGGGCGACGCCGGGCAATGTCGAGGCGCTGGGTTCCGTCCTCTATACGCAGTTTCTGTTTCCATTTGAAGTGGCTTCCGTTTTGCTTCTGGCCGCGATGATCGGCGCTATCGTTCTCGCCAAGCGGACGATCGACCGCTAGGCCCCGGAGGGATATCAGGATGGTTCCGCTTTCCCATTATCTGGCGCTGGGCGCGATCATGTTTGTGATCGGCGTGGCGGGCGTCCTGATGCGCCGGAACGCCATCATCATTTTGATGAGTATCGAGCTGATGCTGAACGCGGTGAATATCACCTTCGTCGGCTTTGCGCGCCAGTTGGGCGATCTGACGGGTCAGGTGTTCGCCATATTCGTCATCACCGTCGCCGCCGCCGAGGCGGCCGTCGGGCTGGCCATCCTGATTGCGCTGAACCGCGATCGAACCATATTGAACGTAGACGAAGTGAACCTTCTCAAGTGGTAGGGGATAAATGATCCAGTACGCCTGGCTCATACCGGTGTTTCCGATCATCGGTGTTGTGGTCAATGGATTTTTCGGTACGCATTACACCAAGGAAAAAGCGGGCCACATCGCCGCCGCGATGGCGGGGTTTTCTTTTCTGGTTGTTCTCGGTATCGCCTCCGACATGATCTTCGGCGCGGGCGGGACTCACACTGTCCCGCTCTGGAACTGGATCGAAGCGGGCACCTTCAAAGTGTCGTTCAGTTTTCTGATCGATCCGTTGAGCATGCATGGCGATCCGGGCTATCCCCGCTTTTTCACCTATCTCAACCTGTTCATGCTCTCCATGTTCCTCCTCGTGCTGGGCGACAATTATCTCGTGATGTTCGTCGGCTGGGAGGGCGTGGGGCTTTGCAGCTATCTTCTGATCGGCTTCTGGTACGAAAAACAGTCCGCATCGGACGCGGGCAAAAAAGC
Source organism: uncultured Nitrospinota bacterium (assembly GCA_947258645.1). Lineage (GTDB taxonomy): Bacteria > UBA8248 > UBA8248 > UBA8248 > UBA8248 > CAMYJL01. The sequence continues at coordinate 822 of CAMYJL010000292.1, read as the reverse complement.
GTTCATCGTCAACCGCATCGGCGACGCGGGCTTCCTGCTCGGCATGTTCATGATCTGGATGCTGACCGGCAGCCTCACCTATTCGGAGGCCTTCCACGCGGCGCCCCAACTCACCGCCGCTGGCGCGACGGCCATCGGCCTCCTGCTGTTCATTGGCGCCGTTGGCAAGAGCGCGCAGATTCCGCTCTATGTCTGGCTGCCCGACGCCATGGAGGGTCCGACCCCTGTCAGCGCGCTCATCCACGCCGCCACGATGGTCACGGCCGGCGTTTACATGGTCGCTCGGACGAGCCCCATCTACGTGATGGGTCCCTCGGCCCTTGAGGTGATCGCCATCGTCGGAGCGCTGACGGCGTTTTTCGCGGCCACCATCGGCCTGGTGCAAAATGACATCAAGCGCGTTCTAGCCTACAGCACGGTGAGCCAGCTGGGCTTCATGTTCATGGCTTGCGGCGTCGGCGCCTTCGCGGTCGGCATTTTCCACCTGATGACCCACGCCTTCTTCAAAGGCCTGCTCTTTCTGGGCAGCGGGAGTGTTATCCACGCTCTGCACCACGCCCCCGTCGATCAGCAGCAGGACATGCGCTACATGGGGGGGCTCCGGTCCAAGATGCCCATCACCTACTGGACGTTCGTGATCGGCGCGGTCGCCATCGCCGGTGTTCCGCCGCTGGCGGGTTTCTGGAGCAAGGATGAAATCCTGGCAAACGCTTTCTTCACCGGGAATTATTTTGTCTGGGGGCTCGGTACGGTGGCGGCCTTCATGACGGCTTTTTACATGTTCCGGCTGATATTCATGACGTTCCACGGCGAGATGCGGGT
>CAMYJL010000291.1 GCA_947258645.1 uncultured Nitrospinota bacterium | reverse complement strand
AGCGAGCATGCCCGCCAGGGCAAACCACAGAGCAGCCTCGAGCGTGAGCTTTTCCCAGGAAGAAAAAATGAAGGACAGCACCAGCATGATCGGGATGCCCATCAGGACCGTCACGAGAGCGGCCGCGTAGGCCGTCCCGACATTCATCGCCTTGCGGGCCATTACGCTGAACGTGCCGAAAGAGAGCGCCGCAAAAAGGGCGAATCCGACGGCGAGTGATGAGTCCAAGAATATCCTCCACTGCGGGGGAACGCGGGCGTGTCGCGGCTTTCACCTGATCGGGGCGGCGGCTCTTCCCCGCCCCGGCTTTTACTCTCCGACGTACCTCATTTCGCGTACGTGACGACCAGGACCACCCCGGCGAACAGCGTAACGGCACCCACCCACTTTTGCCAGGTCAGCACTTCTTCGTCGCGCAGCCAGATTCGGGTGAAGATCAGAGCGAACAGGGGCGCGGCGTATCCGATGGGAACCACGACGGACACCGGACCGAACGTGAAGGAGGAGAAAAAAACGATGAAAGAGATCGAGTTCACCAGCCCGCAGCAGATCATCATCCTGAGCCCGCCGGGCTCGATGCGAAACCGCTCCCTCTCCGGAAGAAACGGCATGAAGAGGAGCATGGCGGGCAACGAGGCAACGCTCGCGATGAAGACCCCGATAAAAAAATCCGGGAGGACCAGAAGCGAGTAGCGCCGCGTGGTGGAAGCAAACGCCATCGTCAGGGAATGGATCAGCGGAAGGAAGAGGAAAATCCGCCGCCAGTCCTTGTCCCCCTCGGGCTTGAGCGAGATCAAGATACAGCCCGTCACGATCAGGGCAGTGGCTCCGAACAGGGCGGACCCCGGCTCCTCGCCCAGCCAGAGAATCGCCACTACCGTCGAGACGAACGGCGTCAGCGTCACCAGCGGCATGGCGCGGCCCACGCCTATAAAGCGGATGCTGAGATAGACGAGGGGGCGGGCCAGGCCGGGGGCCAGGACGCCGGTCAGGCTGAACCACAAGGCGGCTTCCAGCGTCAGCTTGCCCCACGAGGAAAAAAAGAGGGTGAGCGCGAACATGATCGGGATGCCGACCACGACCGAGATGAAAGATGCCGTGAGAGCGCTCCCCATATCCATGGCCTTGCGGGCCATGACACTGAACAGGCCGAACGTCGTCGCCGCACAGAGGGCCAGACCTGCTGCAAGATAGGTGTTCAAAAGTGAGCCTCTGGGGAACGGAGAGGAAAAATCGCCCGAGCGGGCCTCAAGCGGCCCGCCCGGAGCGGCAAACTGGTAGCGATAACCGGCCTATCTTTAGAAATAGGGTTGCCCGGGCCGGACGGGGGGTGTCCACTCGCAATCATCGAAGGGGCCCGTCCCGTTTTCCTTGACATAGGCGACGCGGTTGTCGTTGACCTTGCCGTCAACGAGCGCCCGCTGGAACCAGTCCAGGATGTACTGATGATTGTCCAGCCCGCCCAGATTCGAGAGGTTGACAAGGGGATGGAACTGGTTTTCGACCACCCACATCTCTTTCTTGCAGGTCATGTCTTCGTAAACTTCCTCGAGCGGACAGAGTGGGTCGAACTCTCCTGTGACGAGCAGGGTCGGACACTGCACCTTGTCCATGTACCCCTTCACCGTCATCTGGCGCGCCATCTCGTCGAACTCGTCTTCATCGTCCATGCCCGCCATGTACATGAACACCTGCTTAAAGCGCGGGGAGGACTGGGTGAAGATCGTGTTGTTGGGGTTGAAGCAGGCCACCGCGCTCGCCACGGCCGCCGGGCGGTGATCGTAGCTCGCCAGGCGAAGGGACCAGAAGCTGCCCATACTGATGCCGTAGATCCCGATCTTCGATGGGTCGACCTCCTCGCGCCCAAGCAGATAGTCGATCACGGCCGCCCCGGCCCGCTCGTAGTTGTCGCCCACGGCGCGGATCTTCTGGATGTTCGAGTTCCCCTGCCCGGGCCCGTCCATCGCCAGGACGTGGAAACCGCGGTCGACGGCGACATTATGCCGCGCATGCGGGAACACTTCCTTAGTCTGATCCATGCCGGGCACATAGACGATGCAGGGCGCCTTCCGCCGGTCGGGCAGCAGATGGAGCAGACAGGAGATGGTCTTGCCGTCGTCGAAGGGAACTTCCACCCGCTCGATGGGATAGGAAGCGCATTCCGAGCGGCGGTCCACCATTTCCTTGAGCTTGTCGCACAGGTAAATCTTCACGGGGTTGTCGTCGTAGAAGATGGGATGCTGCGCCATGCGGTAGGATTCGATGGCATGATCGTAATGCTCGACCGCGGTGGCGTTAAAGCCTTCAGCCTGGGCCTTCTTGGCCAACCTTTCATGCTTTTCCGCTCCCTCGCGCCAGACCTTGGGGAGCATCTGGTAGTTGTGCGCGCGCTTTCCGCCCGGAACTTCCAGATAGTCACGCTCGAAGTTCTGCACGCGCCCGCGCATGTTGAGGGCCAGATCCAGCATCCATTGCTGGTTGTCCCGTTCGGTCCTGAGTTTTCGAATGGCCATGATTACCCCTCCGATGGTGAAGACCCGATCCGCGCGCCGCACGAAGCCAGCTCATCAGGTTCATTGAAATCTGAAATTGTTTGGGATGGTAATTTGGGGGAACGGCGAGGTCAAATTACCAGGAATTTTTGCCCGGTGCGGACAAAAGGCAACTTTTAATATACCACCCCGCCTTCCCTGAGCCCTCCGACTTCTTCATCAGAATAACCGGCCCCGGCCAGGACTTCATCGGTGTGCTCCCCCAGAAGCGGCGGGGCCACGCCCTCGCGGGCCGGGGGGGCTTCCATCCGGAACGGTGCGCCCATCATGCGGAGCGTGCCGAGCGCAGGGTGCGCCGCCTCGGTCAGGAAGCCCATCGCCCGCATCTGCTCATCCTCGAGGAGCGCCGAGGGGGGCCTCACTTTCGCGCAGGGCACCCCCATCGCCTGAAATCTCTTCAGCCAGTCATCCGCCGTTGCGGTCCGCAGGACCTTCTGCACTTGCGCGACAATTTCCTCGCGCGCTGCGTGGCGCTCGCGAAACGTCGTAAAGCGGGGGTCGTCCTTCAGCGACTCAAGCCCCAGCACATCGCACCCCTGTCCCCAGAAAGCGTCCGCGTCCAGATAGACGTAGATATGCCCGTCGGCCGTGTCGTAGATTCGCGAGATCCTGTCGCTCAGCGCATCCTGGACATTTTCGAGAGGCTCGTGCTCCGGGGCCCAGACGAGCCGGCCCTGCTGAAGCGCGCCGGCCGAACCCAGAAGGGAGGCATCGACATATTGCCCCCGCCCGGTGCGCTCGCGCTCAAAGAGCGCCAACAGGACGGCGCTGGCCGCCAGGGCGCCGGTGAAGTAATCGACGAAGTGTCCCTGCACAAGCTCCGGGGTGCCGCCGTCCGCCTGCGCGGCGGGAATTCCCGCGTAGCTTTGAAGGATGGGGTCGAGGCCGCGTTGTCCGCTCAGGGGGCCTTTTTGCCCGTAGGCGGAAACCGAGACATAAACGAGGCGGGGGTTATCCCCCGAAAGCGCTTCGTAGCCCAGCCCGAGACGCTCGGACGCGCCGGGCCGGTTTCCCTCCACAAAAACGTCGGCCTCCCCGGCGAGGCGGCGGGCGATCTCCCGCCCCTCCGGCTTTTTGAGATCGATCCCGATGCTGCGCTTGCCCCGGTTGAGGCCCAGGAAGAGGCGGCTGCCACCATCGAGCGTCGAGGGAAACTGGCGAATGTCGTCCCCGCCCGGCGGCTCGATCTTCACCACGTCCGCCCCCGCGTCCGAGAGCGTGAGCGTGCAGAAGGGTCCCGCCACGTAGCGGGTCAAATCGACGACGCGGACCCCATCAAGGGCGCCCATGCGAACCCCTCCTCGCGATCAACCGCTGGAAGAATATCCTGTCGGGAGGATTTCAGGAACGGTGGCGGACCATTTCAAACTTTTGCGCGAGCTTTTCGTTATCCCGCGTAAGAGGCACGATGAAACGCTCGTGTCTTCCCTCGGCCACCTTTTCCACCTCGTCGAAAAGCTCGGCCTCGAAAATGCACCGCCGCCGGTCCCGCTCGACGAGGCGGGTCCGGACCTCGATCCGCATTCCCTTGGGCGTTCCCGCCAGGTGCTTCAGGGAGACGACCGTGCCCACGCTGGTCTGGTCCTCGGGCAGATGCGCCTGGAGCGCCCGGAAGGCGGCGATCTCCATAAACCACACCATGTCCGGCGTGCTCACGACCTCGGCGTTCGTTCCCTTCAGGTGATCGGGGACATGCTCTTCCGTAACGGTGACGGTGTAGACCCCTTCGAGACCGGGCCGAATGAAATCCTCGCTCATGCGATCCTCCCCTACCCGACCGTCAGAACAATCTTGCCCGGCACCTTCCCCGACATCAGAAGATCGTGGGCCCGCGCCGCCTCGGCGATTGGCACCCTTTCGCTCACGAGGGGGCACACCTTTTCTTCCCTGAGAAGGAGATCCACCTGCCGGATCATGTCGGGAAACACCGGGTCCGAATTGAACAGGCTCATTCCCCGGACGTCGATGTCCTTCGAATAAAACGGCGGGTAGTTCACCGAGCCGGTCGGGTTCTTCCCCGTCCCGGCACCGAGGAGCACCATGATGCCGTACCTTTTGAGCGCCTGGCAGCTCTTGTCGAAATTCTCGCTCGAAACCATCTCGATGACGGCGTCCACCCCGCGGCCCCCGGTCTCTTCCAGACAACGGGCGGGGAATTCTTCCTCGCGATAGTTCACCACGACATCCGCTCCCATGGAGGCGGCGACATCGGCCTTTTCCTTCGAGCTGACCGTCGTGATGACGCGGGCGCCCGCCGCCTTGGCGATCTGAATCGCCATCGTGCCCACCCCGCCGGCGCCAGCGTGGACCAGGATGGTCTGTCCCGGCTGAATCCCCGCCTTCACGACGACGGCATAAAACGCCGTGTAGAGCACGACCGGAAATGATGCACATTCCTCGAACGAGAGATTCGGCGGAATGTGGGCCGTCCGGAGCCCGATGAGCGCCGCCTTCTCGGCGTAGCCGCCGGTGGCCGCCGCCCCGAACACCTTGTCACCCGGCTGGATTCCCACGACACCCGCTCCGACCTCCAGCACTTCTCCCGCCGCATCGATCCCGGGCGTCCAGGGAAGCTTGAGGCTTTTCGAAAGCGGATGCGCCCCGGAGCGAAAGGTCGTGTCCACGGGGTTCACGCCCGCCGCCCGAACCCGGATGAGCACCTGGCCCGGTCCCGCCCCGGGGTCTGGCGCGTCCTCGAACTTCATCACTTCCGGCCCGCCGAACTCATGAACCTGAATCGCTTTCATCGCTCCCCTCCCAAAAGTGCACGGGCTGTCGGCCCGGCATCCATGAATTGAAAACAGGTTCCGAATATGACTCCCCGCTCAAGCCATCAGGCGCCGCCGGAGCCCCGGATCCCCGAAAATTCAGATATGAGCATATCCAATACCACACGCGCACGGCCCTTGCCCACCCGGGCGCCGGTGCCCCTCACGTGAATGGCGCATCTTGACAATCAAGGCAGTCCGAGGATAATCAACCTATTAGATTAACCAGAGGAATTATCGACACATCGTCCGGGGGGCCGGAGTGGGATTCCACCTCATTGCTTCTTCTCCCGGCCCTGTATCCTGAGTGGGCGCAGGCGGGTCTGTTTTCACCCGGCGTCGAATCGTACTTTTTCTCAGTGGAGGATTATTCAAATGAAGAAACTATTTACATGGATTTTAGCGACCATCGCGATCGTCGTCCTGATGGCGAGCGCACCCCGGGCCGCGGAACGCTACCGTTTCGGCGGCGGCCCCTCGGGCGGCGCCTGGCACCCCGCCATCAGCGCCGGAACCCAGCTTCTCAACCGAAAGGAAGGGAAAAAGTTCTACTTCCAGTATTCCCCGTCGGCGGGCTCCGTGGCCAACGTACGCCGGGTGAGCCTGGGCGAGTTCGCCACGTCGTGGGGTCACATCGGCCAGGTCTATCAGTCCTGGACCGGGACCGGCCTCTTCAAGAAAGACGGCGCCAACAAAAACTTCCGCGTCGTCGCCAACGTGCGGTCGCAGTCGCAGATCATCGCGGTGCTGGCCGACAGCCCGATCAAGTCCTACTCCGACATGGCGGGGAAGGTCGTGAGCCTGCTCAAGCAGGGCTCGGGGAGCCACGTCAACTGCCGGAACGTTTTCAGCTCCCTCGGCCTCTACAACAATGCCGATCCCCAAAAATCCAAAATCAAGCCGCGCTACCTCGG
>CAMYJL010000290.1 GCA_947258645.1 uncultured Nitrospinota bacterium | reverse complement strand
CTCGCGAAAGAGGCCGTCGCCTTCGTCCAGAAGCTCCGCCAGATGGACCTCAAGAAGCGCCCCAGCGTCAGCGAGACGATCGACTGGGCCAAGGCGCTCCTCATGCTGAACGCCGACAAGCTCGACGAGGAAACCCTGAACGCCACCCTCACCGTCCTCCTCAAGAACGAGCAGGACGTCCTCCGTTCGAAGCGCAACCTCGAAACCGAAAAACAGCGGGCACGCCGGGAACTCGAATCCCCCGACGCGATCCTCGACGAGTTCGAGGCCGGCCATCCGCCCCGAGGGGGACGCCGGAGAAAGCGCCGCGATCACCGCTTCGGCGATCAATTCCCCGACGATTTCTTCCGGGACAACTAAAACATGGAAGAGCGGATGGTGGATTTCGTTCACGCCCTCCGGGCCTCGGGCGTGCGCGTCTCCCTCGCCGAAAGCGAGGACGCCTTCCGCGCCTCCGCCATCGTCGGCGTCGCCGAGCGCAGCGGATTTCATAATGCCCTGCGCCTCACCCTCGTCAAGGAAGAAAAAGACCTCGAAACATTCGACCGCCTCTTTCCCCTCTTCTTCGGGACGGAGGCGCCCCCCACCCTCGACGCCCTCGGCGAGATGGGCGAGGAAGAGATCGAGCGGCTCATGGAAGCCCTGCGCCAGCTCGCCGAAAGCCTCGACCCCGAGACCCTCCGCAAGCTCCTCGAAAATCTCCTGAAGGGCCGGCCCCTGTCGAACGAGGAGCTGGACGAGCTCGGCAATCAGGCGGGCCTGCCCACGGCCTCGCGGCCGGGCGAGGCGCCCTGGATGGAGCGGCGCATGGAGCGTTCCCTCGGGCTCGAGGCAATGATGGAGGCGCTGCTGGATTTGCTGGAAGAGCTCGGCGCCTCCGGCATGGCCGAGGAGATGCTCGACCGGCTCGCCGAAACCGCCGGGATGAACCGCGAGGCGCTCGAGGAGCAGATCCGGAACGAGGTCGGAAAAGCCATCGCCCAGCGCATGCGCGAGGACTACGAAAAGCAGGACCCGATCGACGACGTGATGGAGCTCCCCTTCCGGGGCCTCGGCGAGCGCGAGGCCGAGCGGCTAAGAGAAGAAGTCCGCCGCCTCGCCGCCCGGCTGAGAAGCCGCGCCGCCCTCCGCCACCGCCGCGCGAAGAAGGGGAAGATCGACCTTCGCGGGACGATACGCGCCAACCTGCGGAACGGCGGAATCCCCATCGAGCTCAGGCGCAAGCGGCGCGTCATCAAGCCCAAGCTCGTTCTCATCTGCGACGTTTCGACATCCGTGCGCCACTGCGCCGAATTCATGCTCACGCTCATCTACCAGCTTCAGGATCAGGTGGCGCGCGCGAGGAGCTACGCCTTCATCGACCGGCTCATCGACATCTCGCTCTGGTTCGACGAGCACCCGCCGCAGAAAGCCGTCGCCCTCGTTCTCGAAAGCCTTCGCGCCGGCCACTACAACACCGACCTCGGCGCGAGCCTCGCCACCCTCTGCCGCGATCACATGACCCACATCGACACCCGCACCACCGTCATCTTCCTCGGCGACGGGCGCAACAACTTCAACGACCCGCGCCTCGACTGCATGGAGACCCTCAAGGCCCGCGCCCGGCGAATCGTCTGGATGAACCCCGAGCAGCCCTACCTCTGGGGCTCGGGCGACTCCGACATGCCCGCCTACCAGCCCTACTGCGACGCCCTCCACGAGGTCGGCAACCTCGCGCAGCTCGCCAAGGCGGTGGATACACTATTCGAGTATCGGTAGGACTCCACAAAATGATATGTCGGGACGGCCCTGTGTGGGTGCCCCTTACAAGGTGAATCATGTCGAAGTTCGTAAATGTTCCCCCGTCATTCTGAGCGAAGCCGAAGGGTTCAGGATGATATCTTTTCTTACGTTACTTCCTAGCGAATCTGCCCGTAAACGCGCTTGGGCGTGACGAGAACGACGGTGCCCTCCTGTACTTTCATGGCCTTGTCGTACTCCTCCCAGTTCGAATGTTCGGAATCGCTGCAGGCCATGTAGACCTCGCGGAGGAGCACGCGGATTTCCTCGGGGTCGGTGTTGTTGTAGTCCGAGAGCTTCGCCTCGCCCTCGACCGAGACCCAGCTTCGCCAGTTATCCGTCACCGCGAGCACGGTGCAGCGCGGGTCGCGGCGCAGGTTGCGCACCTTTCTGGATTTATTGTGCACGGAGACGAACGCCGCGTGGCCCTCGTAGGCGCCGCAGACGACGATGCTGGCGTGCGCGGCGCCGTCGGCCTGATAGGTGGTGACCACGCCCCGATGGTTGCGCTCCAGAAACGATTGCACATCCTCGAATTTCATTTTGTCCTCCTTGATGTTCTGTTAGCGAAAATTTATGGATAAAATCAAAGACTCTTCGCTTCGATCAGAGTGACAAATTCCCTCAGACCACCCGCCTCACGCCTGGATGCGTCTCGGGGAATTTTTTCAGGATCTCGGCTTCGTGGCCGGGGAAGATGAGATGGGGCCGGTCGGCGAGGTCCTTGAGCAGATCGAGAGAGTGGAGGGCCTCGTCGGCGCGGACGTGGATGCCGGGCGGAATCATGGACTCGAGGCTGCGGAAGACATAGGCCGCGTCCACGGCGAGGACGGCCCACCCCTCTTCGGTGCGCACACGGACGGACTGATGCCCCGGCGTGTGCCCGGGGGTGGGGTGGACGGTGACGCCGTCGGCAATTTCGGCCTCGCCGTCCAGAAGATGAAGGCGGCCCTCCCCCTCCAGTCCTTCGGCGTCTCCCATCTCTCCGGTGAAATGCCGGAGGAAGGGATAGTCGCTCTCCGGGCTCCGCCAGAAATCGATCTCTTTTCGCTGAAGATGAAAATCGGCGGACGAATAGAGCCGGTTCGCGGCGAAGTGGTCCCAGTGCAGGTGGCTGAGGATCACGGTCCCGACGTCGGTCGGCCCCAGCCCGAAGGGGGCGAGGAGATCGCGCGGGCGGCGGAAGGCCTCGAAGCCGGGGTAGCGGGACTGATAGTGTCCTTCGAGAAAGCCCGTGTCCACGAGAATGGGCGCGCCGCCGCCCTCGGGCGTGAGAATCCAGAAAAAATACGGCAGCCGCACCGTGTGGCCGAGAAGGGTCAGATACAAGACGTAGGAAGCGTCGCACTCGCGCCAGCCCTGACACAGAGCGTGGATCTGATAGGTCTCGGGACGGCTCATTTTTCTTCCCCGTCTGTTGACATATTTTCATCCCAGGAGGGCCGGAACGCCCACTCCAGTCCAAAATATTTGATTGATTTCATCTTAAGAGAATATTTTACTTGCACCACCCCTGAATTTTCTTGCCCGGAACCACCATCATGTGTAAATATTTCAAACAGTTGTTGCCCTATGCCCAAAGAAAGAATGGCTTAACGGCTTGGACCATATACGCATTGCGGTATTTTTCCCATTCCTGACGGCGGTTGTGGTTCCGTATATCGCGAACCGCTTCCGGAAAGGTGCGGCCTGGTTCGCGATGGCCGGGCCCGTCGTCAGCCTCTACGCGCTCTACCGGCTCTACGGCGAATGGCAAGCGGCCGGTCAAAAGGCCCTGACCTACACCATCTCCTGGGTCCCCGCGGCCAACATCGAAATCTCCTTCCTCGTGGACGGGCTGAGCCTCCTGTGGGGCTTCCTCGTCGCCGGGATGGGACTCCTCATCGTCCTCTATTCCAACTGGTATCTCCACCACGACGAGGCGCTCGGGCGCTACTACGGCTGGCTCATCGCCTTCATGGGCTCGATGCTCGGGGTGGTATTCTCCGATCACCTGATTTCGCTCTTCATCTTCTGGGAGCTGACGAGCATCACCTCCTACTTCCTGATCGGCTTCTGGTCTGATCGGGAGGCCTCGAACTACGGCGCGCAAAAGGCCCTCCTCATCACCGGCGGTGGCGGCCTCGCGATGCTGGCCGGTTTTCTCCTGCTGGGCCAGTCGACGGGGGATTGGAACCTCTCCGTCCTGCTCGCCAAACCCGGCGTGACCGGATCGGTCTCGATGGCCGCGTTCGTGCTCATCCTCCTCGGCGCGGCGACGAAAAGCGCGCAGTGGCCGTTCCACATCTGGCTGCCCAACGCGATGGAGGCGCCGACGCCGATCAGCGCCTTCCTCCACTCGGCGACGATGGTGAAGGCGGGCATCTACCTCCTCTCGCGCTTTTATCCCGTCCTCGGCGGGCACCCCCTCTGGGGCTACCTCGTCATCGGCATCGGCATGACGACCATGATCGCGGGAGGACTCCTCTCCCTGCGCGCCTACGACCTCAAGGCGATACTGGCCTACGGCACTATCAGTCAGCTCGGGCTCATCGTCACCTTCCTCGGCTACGGCGGAGAGGCGGCCATCATCGGCAGCACGCTCCACCTGTATAACCACGCGGCGGCGAAGGCGGCCATGTTCATGGTGGTGGGCATTATCGACCACGAAACGGGGACGCGCGACGTGCGCCGCCTCGGGTACCTGGGCCATAAAATGCCGAGGACCCACTTTCTCGCTGTGCTGGCCGCGATCAGCCTCATCGGCATCCCGCCGATGGGCGGCTTCATCACCAAGGAAATGCTATACGAGGTGAGCCTCCACCCCGGCGGACCCGGAACGTGGGGCGCCTTCTGGCCCGCGCTCACGCTCGGCGCAGGGATCGTCACGGCGCTCTACCATCTCCGCTTCCTGGGCGCGCCCTTCTGGAC
>CAMYJL010000289.1 GCA_947258645.1 uncultured Nitrospinota bacterium | reverse complement strand
ATGCTCGCCTCGACCTGGTATCCCTTGCCAAGGAATTTCGAGATCGTTCTCGCTTTCGCTGGTGATTCCGACCATGCGGCTTCTCTCGTCCAGCACCGGGTAGCCGGTGCAGATCCAGTCCCGGGTGAGTTCGATGGCATCCTTGATGGGGAGCCCGGCGGGAAGGGTTTTGACATCATGAATCATCGCGTCGGAGACGTGAATTTCATGGAGAATGTGTTCGGTCTCGTGGTTGGGGAGTTGGACCCCGTCCTGGGAGGAAAGTGCGCTGTATAGCGGCTCCGGGTCCCAGTAGCGGGCGAGCGCGAACGAAACCGAGTTGGCGACCATCAGGGCGATGATGATGTTGTAGTCCTGGGTAAGCTCGAAAATCATGATGACCGACGTCATGGGGGTGCGAACGACGGCGGCGAAGGCGGCGCCCATCCCCACAAGGGCGAAGCCACCCGGCGAGAGCACCAGTTCCGGGAAGAAGAAATCCGCGACCATCGCGACGGTGCCGCCCGCCATGGCGCCCATGAAAAGCGTGGGGGCGAAGATTCCGCCCGAAGAGCCTGTTCCGTATGAAATGATCGTGGCGCCGAGCTTGAAGACGAGCAGCGCCAGGAAAAACCAGAGCGAATAGCCTTCCGTCAGGGCTTTTGTGACCCAGGGATACCCGACGGCAAAAATATGGGGAAACCAGATTCCGATGATGCCCACGGTGAGACCCCCGAGGGCAGTCACCAGGACTCCCCTGGCCGGCGATAGGCCGCGGCATTTCCCCCGGAGGCGGAGGAGCCCCCACTTGAAGAGGACGCCGACTCCGGCGCAAGTGACGCCGACCAGTGCATAGATGACGAGTTCCCAGTAGTTGTGGAGGGCGTAGGAGGGAACCAGAAAGGCCGGGTTGTTGCCGAGAAGGGCGCGCGTGACGATCGAGGCCGAGATGGATGCCACGACGATGGAGCCGAGCACGCGCGCGTTGAGGTCGCCGACGAGCTCTTCGAGCGTGAAGGTCACGGCCGCGATGGGCGTGTTGAAGGCGGCGGCCAGCCCCGCGGCCGCTCCGATGGGGACGAGGGACTGAATCGTGCTCCGGCCGAGGGAAAACAGCTGCCCCAGCCAGCTGGCCAGGCCCGCGCATATCTGGACGGTGGGGCCCTCACGGCCGAGACTGGAGCCGGTTCCGATATTGATTGCGCCGATGAAGAACTTTCCGATCCACACACGCGCCGGAATGGTCCCGTTCCGCACGATGTAGGCGATTTTCGTCTGCGGAATTCCGCTTCCCCGGGCCTCCGGGATGAACAAGAGGAGCAGCGCGGCGACGAGCGCCCCCCCGGCGGGGATGAGAGGGATGATGTACCAGGGTCTTAAGATGACGGACAAATCATGGGAGCCGAAATAGATGGCGTGCATCATTCCCAGGGCCAGGTGAAAGGCTACCGCGGCGAGCCCGGCGACGACGCCCACCACGATGGTGAGAAAGTAGAAAAGCTGGTCGTCGGAAATGCCGAGGTGATGCAGCCATTCGAGAAGACGGCGCCTGATGCTTTTGTTTTCCATTTCGTTCCTATGGATGTGGATTAGGCGGCGGACATCAAGGGGTTGCTTTGGAATTCTCGCCATCAAAGGGAGGGGCCGGAGCGTATTTGGATGAATCGTAGCCTTCCTGCTCGAGCCGGTTGGCGAACCACGCCGGCTCGATGGCGTTTGTCCGGGGGGTCATCTCCGCCATCTCGCAGAAGATCTCGATGCGGTGGCCATCCGGGTCGCAAAAATACATGGCCCGGTTTTCGCCCCAGGTGCCGTCTCCCTCGGGGTGGGTCGGGCTGTGGACGACGGGTCCGCGGACGATCTCGATCCCGTTTTCCAGAATCCATTCTTTCCAGGCTTCGAACCCAGCGCGGTCCCGCACCTTCAGGGCGAAATGGTGAAATCCCAGGTCGACTTCCGGCCCCTGATCTTTTCTCCGGAAGCCGGACAGGTCGCCGGCCTCCTCGGGGAAGGAGACCAGATTCAGATCGTGATGCAGCCCGGTGCACCGCAAAAAACACAGGCCCACGGGCAGCGTGGGATGGTCGCCGGGGTTATATTTTTCCGTCAGCGTGAAGCCGAGGATTTCGGTGTAGAACCGGAGTGACTCCTCCAGGTTCGAGACTTTAATGGCGATGTGCTGGACACCTTCGAAAGACCGATACGGCCGGGGCATCGTTGTTCCATCCCATGAAAACAGCTCGTCAATATTCCGCCCGAAGGCGACAAACGCGGATGATAGCGCAAATCAACTCCAGGGGAATATGCCATGCGGGTGTTGGAAGGGAAAACGGCCATCGCCCTCCGGTTCGCGGGCGAGGGGGCGGCGGTGTTCCTCGCCGCGGACGGGACCGGGGCCAAGCGAGGCCACGGCGCTCCACGCCGGGCTGCCCCGGCGGGGGGGGGCGAAAGGGACTGGGGGACGTTCGATTTCCGCCGCTCCGATGCCGCCCAGGAAATGGTGGGAAAAGCGGAGATAAAGCTCGGCGGAGCAGATATCCTGATGAACAACACGGGAATTCGCGCCCGGCGGCTGGTCGGGGGGTTCTCTGCGGCCGAAATTGAGCAGGTGGTGGCGGTCAACCGCCGCGCCTCCTTTTTTTGCCAGTCAGGCGGTCCTTCCCCTGATGCGCGCTGGGGGGCGGGCGGATCATTCATATCGCCAGCCACCTGGGGCTCATCGCGGCCCGGCGGACGGCTCTGTACAGTACGACGAAAGCGGGGCTGATTCAGCTGACCCGTTCCATCATTCGGTCAGCCCGGGGCCCATCGCCACCGGGTACACGCTTGAGCGCCTGGAGGGCGATTCGCAAGACCGCGCCCAGCGGGTGGGCGATATTGCGGCGGGAGATTTGGGCGCCCCGGGAGGATATCGCTTCGGGGAAAGCCCTCGTGGTGGCCGCCTTTACGCGATATGGGGGGAGAGCTAGAGTAGGCGGGATCCCGGAAATGATTCTGGTTTTTGATAAAAAGGAGTTGGTCTCATGAGTATTCGCGTTGGCGTTGTCGGTCTGGGTGTCATGGGGGGCGCGTTTGCGGGTCATCTGCTGGACGCGGGTTTCGAGGTCGCGGGCTACGATCCGATGGAGGAGATGCACAAAAAATTCGAGGGAAAGAATCTGCGCCGGGCCTCTTCTCCGGCGGATGCGGCGGGGGGAGCGCAGCTGGTGATGACCTCCCTTCCGAATTACGGCGTGGTCGAGAAGGCTGTCACGGGTCCGGAGGGAGTTTTTGAGGGCGCGGAGAAGGGAGCCGTTATCGCCGACATGAGCACGGTTCCCCCCAAATTCGCGGCGTCGATGGCCGAAAAGGCGGGAGAGCGGGGGTTTTCATGGCTCGACACTCCGGTGAGCGGCGTGGGCAAGCAGGCCGCCGTGAAGGATCTGGTGGTCATGAGTGCCGGGCCAAAAGACGCCTATGATCTGGCCAAGCCGGTTTTTGACGCCATCGGGAAGAAGACAATTTACGTGAGCGAAAAAAACGGGCTCGCCGCCCAGCTCAAGCTGGTGGTGAACCTGGTCCTGTTCATCAACATGGCCGGTGCGGCCGAAGGCCTCACGCTGGGCCTGAAGGCGGGGATCCCGGCCGATGTCATGCTTGACACCCTGTGCTCGGGCGCCGCGGGCTCGAATGTGCTGGATGTCCGGGGGAAAGACATGCTGGCGGATAATTTTCCCCCGTCGGGTCCGATATGGATTGTCCTGAAGGATTTGGCCTGCGCGATCGAGTCGGCGAAAGATCTGGATGTGCCCGTGCCTCTGGGAGGCCTTCTGGAGCACTTCTACATGATGCAACGAAGCAAGGGGCGCCAGGATGAAGACGGGAGTTCCATTTTCCGGATTTATAAAGAGTTGGCGAATATCTCTTGATGGATAAATTTTCCGCCGGGACGGGTTGCGGGTGCTCCGGAGCCATTACTCCTTGAAAATGGCTTTGAGTTTTTCCTCGAAAACCTGAGGAGTGAACGGCTTCACGATGTAGTTCGACGCGCCCGCCTGGATGGCCTGAATGATGTTTTCTTTCAGGGCCTCCGCCGTGACCATGAGAAACGGCGTGGTTTTTGTTTTCTCTTCCGCCCGGCATGCCTTGAGAAATTCGAGGCCGGTCATGACCGGCATGTTCCAGTCGGAAACGATCAGGCCGTATTCGTCGGATTGAGCCATCCGGAAGCCTTCTTCCCCGTTTTCGGCTTCGTTGACGTTTTCGCAGCCGAGCTGTCGGAGCATATTTCGAACCACTTTTCTCATAGTCGCAAAGTCGTCGACGACCAGGATTTTCATGTTGGGGTCCATGTGTTGCCTTCCTCTCCTTTGGTCCTTTGGCCGGATCGGCGTTTTCGAATCAATTCATTTCCTTCTAAGCAATCGCGCTGCACATAATACCCGAGAACATTTCCTTTTTCCAAATTTTTAATGACTTTTCGAATCTTCCCTGTAAATGCACAGATGGGATTTAATTTTTTTTATTAATGCCCCGTCCGGAAATGATAATTGTCATGGTTAAAATTTAAGAGGCCACCGTGTGGAAGATTTCTTTCGAGAAGGCCTCCAGGCTCATGGATGCGAGGCTCCCGGGGTTGGCCGCGTACACGGTTTTCCCGGCCACTTGCGCCTGCTCGACGGCGTCGTCAAAGGGGACGATTGCCTTCGACATCCGCCGGGAAAAACGTTTTTGGAGTGAGGAGAGAATGCGTTTTTGCCCCTTGCTTCCGTTAAACATGACCGGCA
>CAMYJL010000288.1 GCA_947258645.1 uncultured Nitrospinota bacterium | reverse complement strand
TGCGCCGCCGCGGCCGTCTCCGGTGCGGTAGGTGCCCGCGCTGTGCCACGCCATCCGGATGAAGAACGGCCCATAGTGGCCATAGTCGGCAGGCCACCAGTCCTGGCTGTCGGTCATCAGCGCATAGAGGTCCTTTTTCAAGGCTTCGAGGTCGAGCTTCTTGAATTCCTCAGCGTATTTGAACGCCGCGCCCATGGGATCGACCAGGGATGAGTTCTGGTGGAGAATCTTCAGGTTCAACTGATTGGGCCACCAATCTTTGTTTGACCTGGCCCCAACTGCCGTGTTTGCGCCCGACATTGGGCACTTGCTTTCGCTTTGCATAGCCATATCGATTATATCCTCCCATCTTCATCAAAATGAGGCAGTTGGCCACGGGCCTCCTGCTCCCGCCCTTTCGGGGACGTGCATGCAGCATCTCTTCTCTTTTTTTTCTTCCAGTTCCCCCAATCGGAATGTATCGCCTGGAAGCCTAATTTTCACAAACTTTCCATGCCCGTAAAAATAGGCCGGAAAGAACGATAACTCCAATATATAATTCTTTAATTTTTGATAGGATATGGTTATGGATATCTCAGCCTTGACCCTGCGGAACCTCGAGTACATCGCCTCCGTCGCGGAACAGGGGCATTTCGGCCGCGCCGCCGTGCTCTGCGGGGTGAGCCAACCGGCGCTCAGCGCCCAGGTCCAGAAAGTCGAGGAATGTCTCGGAATGCGGATTTTCGAACGGTCCCGGCGGAAAATTCATCTGACGGCCACCGGCGCGGAGGTGGTGGAGCAGGCGCGGCTAGTCCTCCGGGAGGCCGGGAGGCTGGTGGAGATCGCCGAGCAAAGGAAGCGGCCACTGAGCGGCCTGTTCCGCCTCGGCGTGATCGCGACCCTGGGGCCCTACCTGATGCCCTATCTGCTGAAGCCGCTTCGGGAGAAACACCCGGACATGGAGCTCGTTCTCGTCGAGGGCCTGACGGATTCTCTCCTTGATCAGCTTCATTCGGGCCGCCTGGACGCCGTGCTGGCCGCTCTCCCGATAAAGGGGAATTCATTCCTGACCGAGGAGTTGTTCCTGGAGCCCTTCTATCTGGTGGTGCCGGCCGGCCACACGCTGGCGAAGGCGCCGAACCCGAGCCCCGAAATGCTGGCGGCGGACGAGATGCTGCTTCTCGAGGACGGCCATTGCCTGCGCGACCAGGCGCTGGATGTCTGCCCCGCTGAAGGAACGTGGCAGCAAAACCGCTACCAGGCGACGAGCCTCGAGACCCTGCGCCACATGGTGGCTAGCGGAGCGGGCTACACGCTCTTCCCGGCGCTGGCGGTACCCGGCTCCGACAAACTGAAGGGTCTGCTCAGATACCGCCCGTTCAATGGAAAGGCGCCGGGCAGGACCATCGCCCTGGTCTGGCGGCGGAGCGGGAGCGCGGCCGGCGACGCCGAAGCGCTCATCGCGCTTATCCGCAAAAACCTTCCTCCCAAAGTGAAAAGCGCGAAACCCTGACGCGGCAGGAATCCGAACCTGGCGGGCGGTTCGCGAAACCCCGCCTTTTTTTATGCGCGGAAGCCCGATATTATCCTCTCACCACTCGATGCCCGGAACGCAACCCCATGCACGCGAAGGAAACCCCCGCATGAAGCACGGAATCGTCTTCACCCCGCCCGACCCCGCCACGCTGGCCGAATGGTCGCGCCTTTCCGAAGAGGCGGGCTTCGACGTCATCTGGCTCGCCGATTCGCAGTCCCTCTTCCGCGAGGTGTTCACCTCCCTCGCGATTTGCCTTCAAAACACGAAAAACATCGCCTGCGGCCCCTGCGTCATCAACCCCATCACGCGCCATCCGGCCGTGGCCGCGAGCGCCATCGCCACCCTGCATGAATCCTCGGGCGGGCGCGCCGTCCTCGGTCTCGGCAGCGGCGACAGCGCCATCCTCAATCTGGGCCACAGGCCCTCGAAGGTCGCCGAGGTGCGCGAATACCTGATCGCCCTGCGTCAGCTGCTCGAGGAGGGACAGGCCGAGTATCAGGGCCGCACCTGCCTCCTCCAGTGGTTCAAAAAGCGCGTCCCCCTGCTCCTCTCGGCCGAGGGGCCGCGCATGCTCCGCCTCGCGGGCGAGCTGGCCGACGGCGTCATCGTCGGGACCGGCTTCACGCCCGAGATGGTGCGCGACTCGCTGGCCTATATCGAGGAGGGCGCCCGCTCCGCGGGCCGGAAAATCGAGGAGGTCGACATCTGGTGGTTCGCCAAGGTCCACGTCCACGAGGACGGCGAGCGCGCAAGAGAAGAGATCCGCGCCGGGCTTGCGGGCAGCGCGCACCACTCATTCAACTTCACCCTCGAGGGAAAGAACGTCCCTTCCGATCTGGCGGAACCCATTCTGGAACTCCGGCGGCGCTATGTTTTTACCGAACACGCCATGGCCGAGAAGCCGCGCAACGCCGAACTCGTGGACGAGCTCGGCCTCCGCGACTTTCTCCTCGACCGCTTCGCCATCGCCGGAACCCCCGCCGAGTGCCGCGCACGCGTCAAGGAACTCGCCGCCCTCGGCGTCGAGAACCTCCGCGTCACAGCCCACGTTCCCGACCGGCCCGCCTTCATCCGCCTCTGGGGCGAAGAGGTCATGGGAAAGCTCGCGGACTGACCGCCCGCCTATCTCGCCTGCGCGAACTCGACGCGGTTCCCGCCCGGATCGCGCACGTAGAAGCGCACCCACTCCGCTATCGGCTGCCGGTCCGGTATGATCTCGACCCCCGCCTCCCGGAGCGCCGCCTCGGCCTCCCCGATATCGTCCACCTCGAAGCAGAGGTGCCGCCGGCTCGACTCGTTGTTCGACTCATTCTCCAGCGAGAGGTGAATCTCGAGGTTCCCGCCCCGGAAAAAAACGCCGCCCCGGTGGCGCAGCGGCTCCGGCTTCGGAAACGCCTCCAGCCCGAGCACTTCGCCGTAGAACACCCTGCAGGCCGCCTCATCCTCCGGGCGCACCGTGAACTGAACGTGATGAACCCCGCTGATGCCGATCTTCATGCCGCCCTCCGCTACGAAGATGTCATTCTGAACGCAGTGAAGAATCTTCTAGAGAGCATACCGGGCGTTTCTCCATCCTGGAAGATCCTTCGCGGAGCCTGTCCTGAGGGAAGACGAAGGGCTCGGTATGACATCTTTTGTCCCGGGCCGCCCTCCCCGCCTTCCCGAACCCGCCGGAGCGCGATATCATCAAAGCCGCCGTCCGCCCCCGCCCCGAGGAAGCCATGCGCATCCGCCGTGCGATCTTCTCCGCGTTGATTTTTCTCATCGCCGCGCCCTCGCTCCAGGCCGCGCCGCAAACAAAGGCGGAAAACGACGGCGCGCCGATGGTCCGCGTCCCGGCCGGAACATTCCGCATGGGCACCTCGAAAGAAGACATCGAAAAACTCATGAAGCTCTGCCCGCGCTGCAAGCCCTCGCGCTTCGAGGACGAGCGCCCCTCCCGGCAAATCCATCTCGACGCCTTCGACATCGACAAGTATCCCGTCATCGTCCGCCTCTTCAGGCGCTTCGTGAAGGAGACGAGCCATCAAACCCGCGCCGAGCGCGAGGGCTGGGGATGGGTGCTCGAAAACTGGGGCTGGAAGAAGGTAAAAGGCGCAAACTGGCTCACGCCCCTCGGCTCGAAAGCGCACGGACTCGCCCTGCCCGATCATCCCGTCGTCCAGGTCGCCTGGACCGACGCCGCGGCCTACTGCCGCTGGGCTGGAAAGCGCCTGCCCACCGAGGCCGAGTGGGAAAAAGCCGCGCGCGGAACCGACGGCCGCCTCTTCCCCTGGGGCGATGCGTGGGACCCCTCGAAGCTCATCTACCGGACCAACAGCGGCGGCACGACCCATCCCGTCGTGCGGTCCCGGCTCACCCACGGGGGCCCCTACGGCGCGGTCGATCTCGCCGGCCACGTCTGGGAGTGGACCGCCGACTGGTTCGGGAAAAACGCCTACCGGAGCGCCGAAATGAGAAATCCCAAGGGCCCCGTCCACGGGACCGAGCGCGTCAAGCGCGGCGGCGCCTGGAACATCGGCGTCTTCCTCGCCTTCCGGGCTGCCTTCCGCGACTACCACGACCCCGGGTTCAGCAACAACATCAGCGGCTTCCGCTGCGCCAAAAACGCCCGGTAAAAGAGTGGTCCCGCAGATCTAACTTTCGTGCGCGGCGGCGATTTCGCGGGCGAAGGCGATCAGCATCTCGTCCGAACCCCTCGCGCCCAGAAGCGACAGGCCGACCGGCAGTCCTTCCACCTCCGCCAGCGGCAGGTTGATCTGCGGCGCACCGATCGTGCCCGCGATACAGGTGAGCGCACTGTTCCGGGGCTGGAGAACGCGCAGCGTCGACTGTCTTCCACCCGCCGCCGGCGCGGGAGCCACCGTGGTGGGCAGGCAGACGGCGGCCCCGCCCTCGAGCACGGCGTCCATGCGCTCGATGATCGCCGCCCGGGCGGCCTTCGCCTCCGCCACCTCCGCGTCACCGATCCGGGATGCGGCGACATACCTTTCCGTTACATTGAATGCGAACCTGGGATTCACGCGGTCAATCCAGTCCCGGACGGTCTCCCATCCCTCCCGGCCCTGAAGGGTCTGCTGCTGCCCCCGCCAGTCGTCCAGGCCCGTGGGCGAAAGCCGCTCAGTACCCGAATCGCCGATCAGGGAGGCGGCGGTTTCGACAACAGGGAGCAGGGCGTCCGCGACCGCCTTGTCCGCCAACTCGAAGGCATCCTCCGCGATGACGAGACGGCCCGGCCGCGCCGGTTTGA
>CAMYJL010000287.1 GCA_947258645.1 uncultured Nitrospinota bacterium | reverse complement strand
GGTATGGAGGATTGCATTGAGTAAGCCACGCGTTGCTTTTCTGTTTCCGGGACAAGGCTCCCAGCATGTCGGGATGGGGAAGGATTTCTACGATCACATTCCCTTTGCCCGGGAAATCTACGACGAAGCCAACGAGGTGCTGGGCTGGGATATCGCCAGGCTCAGCTTCGAGGGCCCGAAGGATGAGCTGACGCTCACCTGCAATACGCAGCCCGCCATCATGGTCCACAGCCATATTGCGCAAACCTTGTTGCGCGAAGAGGGGATAGAGCCCGTCATGGCGCTGGGGCACAGCCTGGGTGAATACTCCGCCCTGCTCGCGGCGGGCGCGCTGGACTTTCGCACCGCTCTTCTCCTGGTGAAAGGGAGGGGGAAGCACATGCACGAGGCCGTCCCCCAGGGGGGAGGCGCCATGGCCGCCCTGCTCGGCATGGAGCGGGATGCCGTCGAGGCCGTTTGCCAAGAGGTCGAAGGAGTTGTAGAAGTCGCGAATTACAACGCGCCCGGCCAGCTGGTCATCTCCGGCGAGCGCGAGGCCGTGGAATCGGTCGTTGCGCTGGGCGCCGATCGGGGCGTGAGGAAGTCGGTGATGCTGCCTGTCGGCGCCCCGTTCCACTCTTCGCTGCTGACCGAGGCGGGCGAGCGGATGGGCGAGGTTCTCGACTCGGTTGAGTTTTTGGACCCCGGCATCCCCGTGTACACGAATGTGACCGGCAAGCCGATACGGAATGGCGAAGAAGCCCGGCAGATGTTGAAAAAGCAGGTCCGGGCGGCCGTTCTGTGGGAGGATTCGGTCCGGGCCGCTGGCCAGGAGGATGTGGACGCCTTTGTGGAGGTCGGTCCGGGGAAAGTTCTCACGGGGTTGAACAAGAGGATTTCCCGGGGAACGCCGATTTTTAATGTAGAAGACCGGGCGAGCCTGGAGAAAGCGGTGTCGGGCATGGCGGAAATCGCCTGAGGAGACTTTCTGGAGTCCGTTTCCGGGGAAATCGTGTTCCCGCGGCGCCACCGGCAAATGGCCAGGGGAAAATGACAGTTGTCTGCCCAACATGGAGGGAAATCTGTGGCGGAGAACGTTGAGGTGCAAGTCAAGGAAATCGTGGTCGAACAATTAAGCGTTGAAGCCGACAAGGTGGTTCCGGAGGCCTCCTTCATCAACGATTTGGGTGCGGATTCGCTGGATACGGTCGAGCTTGTCATGGCGTTTGAGGAAAAATTCGATCTGGAGATCCCGGACGAGGACGCCGAAAAAATCACGACAGTCAAGGATGCGGTCGATTATATTCAGGCGAAAGGGTAAGTATTTAAACTGACTTGATTGGAACGCCGGCGGTGCCTGCTAGGGGTGTCCTGGCCGATGGCTGGAGAATCGGAAGTTGTCTAACGATATTCGCGTTGTTGTGACTGGCATGGGATTGGTCACCCCTCTGGGGATTGGCCTCGAGGAAAACTGGGACGCCATCATGGCGGGCAGATCCGGTATTGCGGAGGTCACCCGCTTCAATCCGGAGCGCCTGAGCTCCCGCATCTGCGGCGAAGTAAAGGGGTTCAACCCGGAGGATTACATCGAGCGCAAAGAAATCAAAAAGATGGATACATTCATCCAGTACGTCCTCGCCGCCACCCAGATGGCGATGGAGCATGCCGGCCTGAAGCAGCCCGACAAGGAAGTCGCCCATCGCTACGGAGCGGTTATCGGAGTGGGGCTCGGCGGGTTGCCGGCTATCGAACACAATATGGGAATCATGGACGGCAAGGGGCCGCGGCGCTTGAGCCCGCATTTCATCCCGATGTTGCTGGCGAATCTGGCGCCGGGTCAGGTATCGATGCGGTGGGGCCTCAAGGGTCCGAACACCTGTACGGTGACGGCGTGCGCCTCGAGCAACCATGCGATCGGCGACGCGATGAAGTTCATTCAGCGGGGGGTGGCCGACGTCATGGTGACGGGCGGAAGCGAATCGTGCGTCACCGAGCTGAGCATGGGCGGATTCTGCGCGATGCGCGCCCTGAGCACCCGCAACGAAGAGCCGGAGCGTGCCAGCCGGCCCTTCGACGCGGATCGGAACGGCTTCGTGATGGGCGAAGGAAGCGGAATACTCATTCTCGAGCGCTATGAACATGCCGTGGAGCGTGGCGCAAAAATATATGCCGAGGTGTCGGGCTATGGCCTCAGTTCCGACGCGCATCATATTACCTCACCCGATCCCGATGGCGACGGCGCCGCCCGCTCGATGGAAATGGCGTTGGAGGACGCCGGCGTCTCGATCGATGAGATCGATTACATCAACGCTCATGGAACATCGACGCCGTTGAACGACAAGTTCGAAACCATGGCCATCAAGCGCACCTTTGGCGAGCAGGCCTACAAGATTCCCGTCAGCTCCACCAAATCGATGACCGGCCATCTCCTCGGAGGGGCCGGCGGCATCGAATCGGTGTATACGGTGCTTTCCATCGAAAATGGGACCATTCCGCCCACCATTAATTACGAGACTCCTGACCCGGAATGTGATTTGGATTATGTCCCCAACGCGCCGCGAAAACTGAAAATTCGAAATGCGATCACAAACTCGTTCGGGTTCGGCGGAACGAATGCCACGATCCTCTTCCGGCAACCTGAAGCAAGCGTCGCGTAAAGCCAAGCCGGCGGTATCTTCTTCGCCCAGGGCGAAAAAGGCGAAGAAGAAAAAGGCCGACCGCTCTTCGGCGGCGAAAGAACACCCCCCCTCGATGCAGGATATCGAACAGGCTGTCGGCTACCATTTTTCCGATGCCGGTTTGCTCCTTCAGGCGATTACCCACCGCTCTTATGCGCAAGAAAGCTCCCCGCCGGAGGCGGATAACGAGCGGCTGGAATTCCTGGGAGATGCCGTCCTCCAACTCATCGTCACCAAGCGGTTGTGGAGCGATTTGCACGAGGAGGACGAAGGCGTTCTCACGCGCCGGCGTTCGGAGAAGGTCAGCGGGCGCGCGCTGGCGAAAGTCGCCCGGCAAATGGGGCTCTCCGAATTCCTGCGCCTCGGGCGGGGGGAGCTGAAGACCGGCGGCCGCCAGAAGCCTTCCATTCTGGCCGGCGCCCTGGAAGCGCTCGTGGGAGCCATTTATCTGGACGCCGGGCATGTCAAATGCGCAAAGCTGGTCGATTCGTGGCTGTGGGGCGAGGAAAGCGCGGAGAAGGGTGGCGATGACGCCGATTACAAGAGCATGCTTCAGGAACAGATGCAGCGAAAGGACCAGCGCCTTCCCGCCTATTGTGTGATTAGCGAAACCGGTCCCGAGCACCAGAAGGTATTCGAGATCGAGGTCCGCCACGGGAAAAAAGTGCTGGGCCGGGGAACGGGCAAGAACAAAAAAGAAGCGGAACAGGCCGCCGCGCGGGAGTCGCTCATCGCCCTGAAAGCGAAAAAAAGCCGCGTCCGAACCCCGTAAGCAGAAGAGAAAAACCCAAATACCCCTTTGCAGAGATGGGAAGATTTTGATAGCGTAATCGGACCATCTGCCCTTTATTCATTTCGCACGGTCGTTCGCCTGCCGAGGAAATCTAGTTGAAATTCGATAGATTAGAGATGTTGGGGTTCAAGTCCTTCGTGGACCGGACCGTCATTGAGTTTGGAGGCCAGCTCACCGCCATCGTCGGCCCGAACGGTTGCGGAAAAAGCAATATCAGCGACGCAATTCGCTGGGTTTTGGGAGAACAGGGCCCCAGAAACCTCCGGGCCAAGAAGATGGAAGATGTCATCTTCAACGGCAGCGCTGACAGAAAGCCCTTGGGCATGGCGGAGGTGTCGCTGACGATCTCCGATCTCAAGGGTATCGTGACCTCCCCCGAGTACAAGGACTACGATGAGCTTGTCGTTACCCGCCGGTTGTACCGCTCGGGCGATAGCGAATACCTCATCAACCGGAATCCGTGCCGGTTGAAGGATATCGTTGATATCTTCCTCGATACCGGCGTTTCCCTGGATACCTTCTCCATCGTCGAGCAGGGCCGAATCGAGGGCCTTGTGAACGCCAGGCCGTTGGATCGCCGGGTGCTCATCGAGGAAGCCGCCGGCATCATGAAATACAAGAGCCGCCGCAACGAAGCGCTGCGCAAGCTCGAACTGGCACAGGGGAATCTCCTTCGAATCGGCGACGTGATGCGGGAGAAGGAATCGCGCATGCGCTCCCTCCGGCGTCAGGCGCGCAAGGCCACTTTCCACAAAGAATATCAGGAAGAGATCAGGGATCTGGATATCCGGATGTCGAGTCTGGATTTCCTTCGTCTCGAGGCCGATCTGGAGCCCGCCGAAAAAAACTACACCCAGATAAGAGAAGAGAGCGAAGGGCATTCGGCAACTCTCGCCGCGCGCGAGGCGGAGCGAGAGCGGTGCCGCATCGAGGTCGCTGAGCGGTCCGAGGCGCTGGCCGAAACGCGCCGCCGGGCGGTCGAGGTCGAAGGATACCTGCAACGCCTGGAAAACCGGCTGGAAATGCTTTCGAGCCGCCTTCTGGAGCTGGACGGGGAAGATGAACGCCGCCGCGAGGAGATGGAATCCTTGAGGCAAGAGACCCGGCGACTCGAAGAGGAGCGTTCGCGTCTTGCCGGAGAGGAGCGTTCGCTCTCCGCCCCCGGGCGCAGGGGCAGTACGATATCCGGGCCAATGAACTGACGTCTTTGCGGGCCGAGTTGTCCCGGGCGGAGGCTGCCGAGAATGAGACCCGGGAAATCAAGACCCGGGAAGCGGAGGCGCTCAGCCGTGCTCGCCAGCGAATGGCTTCCGGCGAATCCCGCCGCGAGGCGATTCATGAATCGATGGAGCGGGTCGAGCGGGAGCTTTCCGGGTCGACTCGCGCCCACGAGAGTGTGCGGGTGGAGATCGATGCGCTCTCCGCACGATTAGATGAGGCTTCCCGGGAAGCGGCCTACACTAAGGAGGAGGCGGAAAAGGCTTCCCGGGAAAAGTCGCGGCTTGACGGCCTTCTGCGCGAGAGTGAGGCGGCCATTGCCGCTTTAAGGGAGACCTTGGTTGAATCGCGCTCGTCTCTTCAGGCGATTGAAAACCTGGATAACGGGCCTTCGCTCGAACGGGTCGGCGTGGGCGATTTTCGCTCTCTCGGCGTTGAGGTGAAGGGGCTTCTGCGGGATTTGCTGACGGTCGAGGCGCGCTACGAAAAGGCGATCGAAGCGGCGCTTGGCGCAAATCTTCTCGGCGTCATCGTCCCGGATTCCGGGTCCGCCTCGGCGGCCATCAAGGTGCTGGTTTCGTCGGGGAAAAACGGCCGGGGCCTTTTGCTTCCGCAGGGCACGAGGGTCAACTCCGCGCCCGCCATTCCTCAGGGAGAAGGCGTGGAAGGCGACGCGATGTCGTTTGTCCGCTGCCCGGAAGAATACCGGCCTCTGATAACCGCCCTTCTGGCGGGCGTAGGCGTTGCGCGCGATTTAGATGCCGCGATGGCGGCCTGGCGCAACGGGCCCGAGGGCATCCTCTGGGTGACCCTGGACGGCGAGCTTGTTTATGCCTCGGGCGGAATTGAGGGCGGTGCCAAGTCTGACGTGCAGGTCGGTCTGCTGGGCCGGAAGCGGCTCACGGAGGAGTTGCGGACCGACGCCGGGGAAAAACAGTCCCGGTTGGGAGAGCTCGAGCGCGAACAGGCGTCCCTGCGCGAATCGCTCGCCCAGGCGGAAGAGAGGGCGAACGGCGCATCCCAAAAAGTCCGGGAAACGGAGTTGGCCTGGGTGGAACGGGAGAGCGCGCATAAGGCGTTAAAAGAGAAATTCGCCGCTTCTGAAGATCGATGCCAGGCCCTCGCCGCGGAGCGCGAACAGCTGGTAGGCGAGAGGGAGCGTGTCGAGACGGAACAAAGGGGGTTAGAGGAAGACGCCCGGCGCGCAACGGCCGAGCTGGAAAAGGCGGACACCCGGGGTCGGGAAGTAGAGGAAGAGGCCAGGCGCCTCGGCGAACTGGTGGCTCGCCTGGAAAGCGAGGCGGGGGATCGGCGCGTCGAGTTGACAGAGGCGCAGGGAAAGGCCTCCGGCATTCGGGCCGAACTCCAGCGAGTCGAGGAGGCCATCTCCCAGAATACAGCCCGGTTGGCCCGGAGGATCGAGGAAAAAGACGATTCCGCGATCAAGCGGGAGCGCCTGGAGACGAACCTCACCGAAAGCCGCGAGGAGATCGCCCGGCTCAAGGAAGAAAAATCGGTGGTCGAGAAGGAACAGGCGGACCGCTCACGCTTGGTCGAGGAAGCCAGGGCCCGTGACGAAGAGCTCGCCAACCTGATTCGCGAGCTGCGCGATGAGGCCGCCGCTATACAGGACAAACTTTCGGAGATGGCCGAGCGCCGGACAACCCTTCGCGTTCAGCGGGAGACGATGATTCGTTCGGCCCGGGAAGATTTCAGTATCGACCTGGCCGAGACCGCCAGGGAGAACGCCGGGTTCCTGGCGGATTATCAGGAACACGCCAACCGGCTCGACATGCTTCGCCAGCGGCTTTCGCGGATGGGAGAGGTCAACCCGCTCGCCGCGCAGGAATTTGACGAGATCAGCAACGAATTTTCTTTCTTGAGCGAACAACAGGAAGATCTGGAAACCTCCATCCATGATCTTCATGACACCATCGACAAGTTGAACGAGACGACGCGGCGCCGCTTCCTGGATGCGTTCGAGGCGGTGAGCAACCATTTTTCGGATATCTTCGGGCGCCTGTTCCTGGGCGGGGAGGCGCGCATGTTCCTCCTCGACCCGAACGATCCGCTCGAGACGGGCGTCGATATCGAAGTCCGGCCTCCCGGCAAGCGGCCCGGAAACATTATGCTCCTCTCGGCGGGCGAGAAGGCGCTGACGGCCATCGCGCTCCTGTTCGCAGTGTTCTCTGTCCGCCCGAGCCCCTTCTGCCTGCTCGACGAGGTGGACGCCACCCTCGACGACGCCAACGTGGGCCGGTTCCGCGAGGTGGTGGAGGAGCTGGAGAGCAAAAGCCAGTTCATCCTGATCACCCACAATAAGCGGACGATGTCCTACGCCTCCCAGCTCTACGGCGTCACCCAGAAGGAAAAGGGCGTCTCCCTGGTCGTCTCCGTCAAGATGAACCGGACCGGAGAGGGCGGCGAAGAAGATGATTCCCCGAACGGCGAGCCGGTCACGGCACTGGGAATCGAAGAAGGCTAGCCTGTCCCGGCGGCCCTTGCGCTCGCCGGCCCGATCGGTCTAATACCCCCGTGTCCTCCTCGGGCACGGGGGATTTTTTTGGATGTAAAATTGTGACGGGAAGGCCGCAATGATTCTCGGATTTGGAAAGCGAAAGCCGGAAGACGCGGCGGCACCGGAGAGCGCCCCGCGCGGCTGGTTCGGGCGTCTCCGGAAGGGTCTCGCCAAAACCCGCGAGAGCCTCTTTGGCCGCCTGGAGGCCGTCCTTTCGGGCAAAACGCGGCTCGACCCCGAAACCGTCGACGAGGTCGAGGAGATCCTCTACACGGCCGACTTGGGGCCCCGGACCGTCGAGGCCGTCCTCGAGAGGCTCCGGCGCGGCGGGGGCGAGGGCGATGCTCCTCTCCAGCGCGTCCGCGCCATCCTCCGCGACCTCATCGAACATCCCATGACCGCACCTGCATCGGCTCCGGCCGATCCGCCCGCGGGCGAGCCTCGCGTCGTCTTCCTCGTCGGCGTCAATGGCGCCGGCAAATCCACCACCGCCGGCAAGCTCGCCGCCCGCCACGGCGCGGAGGGCGGGAAAGTCCTCTTCGCCGCCGCCGACACCTTCCGCGCCGCCGCCGCCGAGCAGGTCGAAATCTGGGCCGAGCGCACAGGCTGCCACATCGTCCGCCATCAGGAAGGCGCCGACCCCGGCGCCGTTGTCTTCGACGCCATCGTCGCCGCCCGCGCGCGCGGGTGCGACCTCATCCTCGTCGACACCGCCGGACGCCTCCACACCAAGAAAAACCTCATGGACGAGCTCATCAAGGTCCGCCGCGTCGCCGCCGGCCAGGTCCCCGGCGCGCCGCACGATGTGCTCCTCGTCCTCGACGCCGCCACCGGCCAGAACGCCCTCGCCCAGGTGCGCGAGTTCGGCCCGGCCCTCGGCGTCACCGGCCTCATCCTCACCAAGCTCGACGGCAGCGCGAAGGGCGGCGTCCTCGTCGCCTGCGCCCACGAGAGCGGTCTCCCTGTCCGCTTCATCGGCGTCGGCGAGGGGCTCGACGACCTCCTCCCCTTCGATCTCGACGCCTACCTCGACGCCCTGTTCGGGGAAGGCACTCCCGAATAACACCGCTACCCCGAAAGCGTTTTTTTCCTGATTTTCGCTGGCCGGGGCGGTGACCCCGGAAACATATTAAAAGTATATGGTCCTATTCATCTCTTTTCGGGAGGGTCCCATCATGCCGGTGAGAAAGTTGAAGGAATTTCTGGACAAAGAGGGCGTGAAATACGTGACGCAGAGTCATTCGACTGCCTACACGGCGCAGGAGGTGGCGGCCCGGGCCCACATTCCGGGACAGGAGATGGCCAAGACGGTGATGGTCAAGATCGACGGGCATATGGCGATGGCCGTTCTCCCCGCTTCGTACCAGGTGGATTTCCACCTGCTCAAAAAGGCCTCGGGTGCGAAGGAGGCCGATCTGGCGACCGAGTCGGAATTCGCCGAGCTGTTTCCCGGATGCGAGCTGGGGGCGATGCCGCCCTTCGGCAACCTGTACGCGATGAATGTCTACGTGGCCGAGAGCCTGACCGAGGACGATGAGATCGCATTCAATGCGGGCTCCCACACCGAGCTCATCCGCCTGGCCTACGCCGATTTCGAGCGGCTGGTCCAGCCGAAGATACTCCGCTTCTCGTCCAGGTTCACCCCCGAGATCGTGGGGAAAGACATGTAGATCCGTTTTTCCGCTGGCCCTCGTCTCCCTTCGCCGTGAGATCGGAATCCCGCACGCGGCGGAGAGGAGGGCGGCGCGTCAAAGCGACGCTCTTCGCGGCGGGATGCATTTCGCGGGCGGCAATCGGATTGCACCAATTTCCGGGTTGATACGCATAATTTTCATAAATTGCCATAAAC
>CAMYJL010000286.1 GCA_947258645.1 uncultured Nitrospinota bacterium | reverse complement strand
TGCCTCGAGACTCCTGGGCCAGATTTTGTCCGACTCGGTCATCCGGATGAGGATGCCGCCGTTTCCCGGTTTGCTTTCTTTCAAGATTTAAGATAGTCTAAGATATGGCATAAGAAGATAAACAAAGAGGCTTCCGAAGATGCCACCCGTAGTCCCGTAGTGCGTGGAGTTTATATGAGTTTGATCAAGAATGTGCAGGAGACATGGAAAGCGTGGGTGCCGTTCATGAAGGGTCTGGCGGTGGGCGTGATCGCAGGGCCCATCATCTTCCTCTGGCTCGGCTGGGGCGTCACGACGAGCGCCATGAACGGACAGGTGCGCGCCTCCCTCGTGAAGTCGGAGGCGGTGATCTGCGCGGCCCGCGCCCTGATGGAGAACAAGGACGCGGCCAAGCTGGAATACGGCGCGCGCAGCAAGCTCGCTGAGAAGTGGGCGGTCATGCCGGGCCAGAAGGCCGGCACGGCGGATTCCGATGTATCGTACGCCTGCGCCACGTTACTCGAGGAGACGCCCGCGGCCTCCTAGCCCCGTCCTCGGGGCGGTCGGCTTCCGCCCGGGAAAGCGTTCCGGGCGGAAGGGCCGTCCTCATCACCTCCCCCCGCCGCCATCGAGGCGATGGGGCAACTGGCGTGCGCGCCTTCGGCAAACACTCCCTGCGCGGCCCCGCCCCGTTCCGGAAATTTTTACCGGCGTCGAATGGGGAACCGACCGCGTTTTCGAATCGACCCTTCAAAAGCTCCAATCCCTCTCCATCCCGTTTCAGGCCCTCTCCGCGTGGCGCGACGTGGACGCCCCCCGGGACCTCGCCGCCCTAAGGGCGCGGCTTGAGGGACAGGGGGAGGACATCGCGCCCCACACGCGGGCAGAGCTTCTTTAGCCTTGTCATTCTGAATGCAGTGAAGAATCTTCGAGAGGGCACAGTCCTCGCTCCATTCGGGAAGATCCTTCGCTTCGCTCAGGATGACAGGCAAAAAATCCCGCCCAGAACTCAGATGAATTCTACTTCGGCAGCTTCTCGAGCGCCTCGACGGGCCCGATGAGGACGAGGATGTCCCCCTTCTCGATGACGTACTCCGCGCCGGGCAGGACCTCGACCTCCATCGAGATCCCCTTCCGGACGGCGATGACGTACATGCCGTACTCCCGGCGGAACTGAATCGCTTCCAGCGAGGAGCCCACGAACGCCCCGGGGGCGGAAATCTCGATCACCTCGATCCCGTCCTCGAGGTGGATCAGATCCTCGATGTTGGGGTTGGCGAGCTGGCGCGCGAGGCGCTCGCCCGAATCGGCCTCGGGGAAGAGGCTCTTGTGGACGCCCAGGCGGTGCAGCACCCGGGCGTGGTCGTGGGTGAGGACCTTCGCCACGATCCGGCCGACGTTCATCTCCTTGAGGAAGAGGCAGATCAGGACGCTGGCGTCCAGCCGGCGGCCCACGCCGACGATGACGGTGTCGATGTTCTCCACCCCGAGGGTGTCGAGCACCTGGCCCATGGTATCCCGATCGGCAACGTCGGCCTCGACGGCCTCGCTCGTGAATTCGTGCGCCCGATCCACCCGCTCGCGGTTGATGTCGACGCCCATCACCGTGTGTCCCTGGGCATACAGCGTTTTCGCCACCGCCTCGCCGAACGCGCCCAGGCCGATCACCAGAAAATTTTTCATTTTACCGTCCTCATCACCATCATCTTAGCCGATCACCACCAGCTCGTCGGGATGACGCGGCCTCGGCCTCGGCGGCTCGCTCAACGCGATGAACAGCGTCATCGGGCCGACCCGCCCGATGAACATCAGGGCCGAGAGCATCAACAGGCTCGGCGGAGACAGGCGGGCGGTCGCGCCCATCGAAAGACCCACCGTCCCGAAGGCCGACACGCTTTCAAACAAGAGCGCGAGGAACGGCCGATCGAGCTGATCGATGGCGGGATTCCCCTCCTCCAAGGCCAGCAGGGAGAACAGAAACACCCCGATGGCCCCCACACCCAGAAGAAGTATCATGCCCGCGCGGCGGACGGTATCCTGGGGGATGGTTTTCCGGAACACGTCCACCGTATCGAGCCCGCGCATCCGGTACCAGAGCGAGGCGGCCAGGACGAACGCCGTGGTCGTCTTGACCCCGCCTCCCGTCGAGCCCGGCGAGGCGCCGATGTACATGTAGGCCATCAGGAGCACGGCCACCGCCGGGGCGAGCCCCTCGGTCGGCACCGTGTTGAAGCCCGCCGTCCGGGCCGTCACCGAGAGAAACAGGGCCTTTATCGCGGACGACGGTTCGCCGGCCCGGAGGAGTTCGAGCCAGAAGACCAGAAATCCGAAGGCGACAAGCGCGGCCGTCGCCGTGAGGACGATCCGGGAGTGGAGCGTGAGGGTGTAGGGCTTGTTCGGCGTTTTCCCGGCCGGCGCGTCCCGGACGGCGCCGATGAGCAGACGCAAACGATACCGGAAAAAATCCCGCAAATCCGTCAGGACGAGAAAGCCCAGTCCCCCGGATACGATCAGGAGGATGAGGACGAGATTCACCCCGACGTCCGACTGCCAGCGGAGAAAACTGTCGGGATAGAGCGAGAAGCCGGCGTTGGAAAAGGCCGAGACGGCGTGGAACACGGCTTTTTTGAGCGCGCCGGATGAATCCTCCGCACGCAGGAAGAGCGCGTAGAAGGCCGCCGCCCCCAGCGTCTCGAAAACGAGGGTGAACACGGCCACCGAGCGGAGAATCCGGGCGGGCCGGAAATCCCGCCGCCTCAGCGGGCTGAGCATCTCCCGCACCAGCGTGCGGTGGACGAAGGAGATGGAGTTTCCGGCCATCATGATTATCTGCGCATAGAAGGTCATCAGGCCCAGCGCTCCCAGCTGGACCAGGGCCAGGAGCACCCACTGGCCGAAGGGGGTCATCTCGCTTCCGACGTCGATCACGGCGAGGCCGGTGACGCAGACGGCGGAGGTGGCCATGAAGAGGGCCCGCGCGAAGGGGAGCCCCCCGTCGCGGGTGGCGATGGGCAGCGAGAAGAGAATCGCGCCAATGGCGATGAGAACGGCGAACGAGGCCAGGAAAAGAAATACCGGCTTTCCCGCAATGCCAGAAGTGAAGCGTGTCATCAAACCTCCCCGGAGCGAACGGGCGGCATCATATCGGCTCCGATTCGGCCAAACAAGACGGCCCCCCCGGAGGAGGCCCCGCGGGGTATTCGCGGCGGGGTTGATCCCGCCATGCCGGGGCCCCAGAATGCGGCTCACGCTCCACAGCACCTCCTGATGAATCCGGCACACGAGCAGCCGGGCCGCTTCGGGCGGGCCGGTGAAAGGAATTCACCGATGAAAGCCGACATTCTCGTTTCGAACGCCCAGATCGTGACGCCCTCTTCCACCTTTCCGGGGAATATCTACATCGCCGAAGGGCGCATCTCCGCCATCACGAGCGGGAGGGAAGAAGGCGCCGCGCGCGAGATCGACGCCGCCGGGCGCTTCGTGCTGCCCGGGATGGTGGACGAGCACGTTCACATGATGGACCCCGGCTTCACCGATCGCGAGGACTGGACCCAGGGCACGAAGGCGGCCGCGCGGGGCGGCATCACCACCGTGATCGACCACCACCGGAGCGAGCCCCTCGTCTACACCCGCAAGATCCTCGAGGAGAAGACCGAATACATCCGCTCGCGCGCCGTGGTCGACTACGGCCAGCTGGGCGGGCTGGACACGGACAACCTGGAGCACCTCCGGCCCATGTGGGAGGGCGGGGCGCTCGGCTTCAAGGGCTTCATCTGCGAGCTCCACGGGGTGCCGGATCTGTCCGAGGGCGTCCTGCTGAACATCATGCGCGAGGCCCGGACCTTCGGCGCCACCGTCATGCTCCACTGCGAGAGCGACTCGATTCTGAAAAAGGCCAAGGAGGAAATCGACGCCCAGGGCCGGACCGATTACCTCAGCATCAGCGACTGGCGGAATCCGGAGAGCGAGTACGTCGCCACGATAGACGCCATCTCCCTCGCGGAGCTGACCGGGTGCACCGTCCTCGTGGCCCACGTGAGCCAGCCGCGCCTGCTCGACGCCATCCACGCGGCCCGCGAGCGGGGCGTTCAGATCTATGCCGAAAGCTGCCCGCACTATTTCTTCATGGACACCGACACGCTGAAGGCGAAGGGGCCCTTCGTGAAGTTCACCCCCGCCCTCCGGCCTCCTGCGGTGAAGGAAGGCATGCGGGCCTATCTGGGGCGGGACATGGTGGACACCATCGGGACGGATCACTGCCCCTTCCCGCGCGCCATGAAAGAGGCCGGGGTGGACAACATTCACGAAGCGCCCTTCGGCATCCCGGGGGTCGAGACCACCGTCCGGGTCATGCTCCAGGCGGTCAACGACGGCCTGATGACGCTGAACCAGTGGGTCCGGATCTGCTGCGAGCGCCCCGCCCGCCTGTTCCATCTCTACCCGCGGAAAGGGTGCATTCAGGTGGGCGCCGACGCCGACCTGATCGTTGTCGACATGGATCGGGAAGAAACCATCCGGGACGCCGACATCGTCTCCAAGTGCAAGTGGAGCCCCTTCGACGGCTGGAAGCTCAAGGGCGCCCCCGTCATGACGCTTGTGCGCGGCAACGTGGTCATGGCGGACGGCGAGGTCTGCGCCGAGGCGGGCCTCGGCGAGCCCGTCCAGCGGGTCGGCGGGTAAATAAAGAGCGAAACGCGCGGAATTTTGGTCGCAAATTCTCCGTTTCGGCCCGCCCGTTTTTTTTGGCAAAAATACCGGGCCCATCCGGCAATCTTGAGTTAACACTATATAAACAATTGAAGATCAATGCCTTGCATTGTTTTC
>CAMYJL010000285.1 GCA_947258645.1 uncultured Nitrospinota bacterium | reverse complement strand
AAGGCTGGGAATTAAAGTCATTCAGGATGGGGGGTTATTCAAATGTGTTATTTTTCGTGACATTGAATTTTTTATTCAAATATGCGCAAATGATTATATATTTGAAAAATCAATGTTTGAGCCAGCCGGGCTGGGATTGGGGCAGGGGAGTCCCGTGCCCGGGGTGGCCTCATCGCGGGGCCCAAAACAGGTTAATCATCTCCGGATAGGCAGGAAATGAAAATGAGCAAAAAAGCATATCGTATGGTTCTCTTGTGCGCGTTGTTCATTCTGGCCGGGTGTGTGGCGCGGAACGACCCGCTCTTTGGTCCGCACATCAGGGCGGCGGATCAGGCGATCGAAAACGCCCGCAAGCGGGGTGTCGACAAACAGGACCCGGCGAAATTCCAGGCGCTGGTGAAGCTGCGCGATGACGCGGAAAAAATCTACATGTCCTGCGACTATTACACGGGCAAGAAAATGGCCCAGCAGGTTGTGGCACAGGCCAAGACGCTGAAAGGCCTTCCGAAGGTGGCCGTCAAGAAGGCTCCTGTAAAGGTGAAGAAAAGCCCCGTCGTCCCCAAGGCGGTGAAGACTACCGCGGGGGACATTCCGAAACTGGGCGCCGTTCTGTTTGAATTTGACCGGACGAGGGTGAGGCCCAGTTTCTACCCGGTGCTGGATCGGGCTGTATTTCTCCTGAAGAGCGCTCCCGGACTTCGGATGAACATCGAGGGTCACGCGGACAGCGTGGGGACGGTGCCCTACAACCAGGCGCTCTCGAAGTTGCGCGCCGGGGAAGCGAAGAAATACATCGTGAAAAAAGGCGTCTCCGGGGATCGGCTCTCAATCAAAGCTTTTGGAGAGAATAACCCCGCCGCCTCGAACGGCACGAAAGCGGGCCGGGCGAAGAACCGGCGGGTGATGCTGAAGCCGGTGGGAAAATTTCAGGGAAAGACCATCGGGGAAAATTAGGCCTGCCGGTCGATTTTCACCCCCGAAGGAAATCTGCCTTTTGGTTCCGGGCGGCCTGTTCCGCGCCGATCCGCCGCGACCCCAGCCGCCTCGGGGGGAAACCTCCGCCGTTCGCCTCAATGCCCGGATCAGGTTCGGGGCCTTGTGGTGGCTCATCTCTCCCGCGGCCCGGAAAACCCGGACGCCTCATCAACCCATCCTCCCCGTATTTTGAGATGGAGTCCTCAGCCCGGTTTACCGGGACACCTCGTGATGTGCGTTCTCCCGAAATCCCCGCCCGCGATCCTCTGGATTGGGCAGGCGGGACGCGCGCCCAAGCATCGAAACGAGTTGAAGAAAATTCTTTAAATAATTGAAAATAATTAAAATATGTATTATTTTCGCGTGAGGTTTTGAGGGAAGGAAAGGGGAAACAGTGCTACGCTGGCCGTGGCATATTGACGATGCCGACCGCCGAAAGCGCCGGGAAACGACATGAAAAATTCCCGGGGCGATCTGGGAGAATGTGAATGAAACGGCTATTGATATGGAACCTCGCAATTCTCTTCCTGGCGGTTTTTGCCCTCACCGCCGCGCAGGCCGGGTGGGATCCCGACAAGGAAAAAGACGCCCGGGAGACCATCGCCAAACTCAAGCAAAAAGCCCCCAAACTGAATCGGTTTTTCCAGAAGGCGTATGGCTACGCCGTCTTTCCCACGGTGGCCAAGGGGGGCATCGGAATTGGCGCGGCCTACGGCAGCGGCGTCGTGTACCGGAAGGGAAAAGCCATCGGAACCGCCAGCCTGACCCAGGTGACCATCGGGTTTCAGCTGGGCGGTCAGGCCTACAACGAGATCATCTTCTTCCAGAACAAACGGGCGCTGGACAACTTCACGGACGGCAATTTCGAGCTGAACGCCCAGGCGTCGGCCGTCGCCATCACCCTCGGCGCCTCGGCGGACGCGGACTATTCCAACGGCGTGGCGATCTTCACGATGGCGAAGGGCGGCCTGATGTACGAGGCGAGCGTCGGCGGGCAGAAGTTCTCCTATACCCCGAAGTAGGGGGAACGCCTCCTCCCGAATGAGCCGGATTTCGGCGGCATCGAAAAATCCGTTGAGGAAAACGGCCAAGCCCTTCCCGTTTCGGGGAGGGCTTTTTGCGGGATCGGAAGAGCGGCTGAAGCGACGGAAAACACAGAGCCTTTGGAATGTGAGCCATTCAGAATTGGTGACCCCAGCGGGACTTGAACCCGCGTTCCAGGCTTGAGAGGCCTGTGTCCTAACCGCTAGACGATGGGGCCAGGGCGCGTCGAATTGAACCGCCGGAGAGGATGGTCCGCAAAAAACCGGCGCGCTGCAAGCGGCGAATGTAGCCGCTCCCCATATCCCCGTCAACCCGATTGAAGTGGGCGGAGCGGGGGAATCGCCGTTCGCCGCCCCCTCCCGCTGCACGGCTCTCCCGCCGGTTTTCGCTCTTGCGCTTCCGGCGAACGTGCGGGGATTTCGGGACGCCCCTTTGCCTCAGGGAGGCGGACGCCTTAATCTGCCTCTTGAAAGAGGGGGGTGCCGAGAGGGGTTTCCGCCCGGGTTGGGATGAATGGCGAAGTTCGCTGAATGAAAGGTGCCCCTGTTGACGGCTGAACCGATCCTCACCGTTCTTCTTTTCTCCACCGCGGCGGCGGCCACTGCGCCCTTTGGCGTCATTCCCTTTGCGATTCTCGGGACGGTGCCGGTCCCCTGGCTGGGCGGGGCCTTCGCGCTGGCGTCGGGCTTCATGCTGGGGGTGGGGTACATCCTGATGGCGCAGGGGCTCCTGGGTCAGGAGGCGCTCGCCCCGATTCTGGGCGCGGTCTTGGGCGTCGCCTATACGTGGTGGACCCACCGTTTCTCGGGAAACGATGATTTCGATATCTACGGCGGCCCGCCGGACGAGATCCGGGAATACAAGGCGCTGGTGCTGAGCGGCCTCCATTCCGCCTCCGAGGGCGTCGCCATCGGGGTGGCCATGACGATCAACCTGCACCTGGGGGTTTTCACGGCGCTGGCGCTGGCCATTCATAACGGGGCGGAGGGGATGGCGCTGACCTGGACGCTGAGCCGGCGGAACGTGCGGCTGGCCCACTCGGCGGCGCTCTGTTTTTTCACCAACGTGCCCCAGATCATGCTGGCGGTCACTACGTTCTCGGTCGTCTCGGCGGCGCCCGCGGTGCTTCCGTGGACGATCGG
Organism: uncultured Nitrospinota bacterium; assembly: GCA_947258645.1. GTDB lineage: Bacteria > UBA8248 > UBA8248 > UBA8248 > UBA8248 > CAMYJL01. Next base: position 1,689 of record CAMYJL010000285.1, on the reverse strand, counting down.
TTTCGCCTCGGGGGCGCTGGTCTATCTCGTGTTGACGGAGCTGTTGCCGTCCTCTTACCAGAACGGGCGGCACACGCATGTCTCGCTCCTCGTGAGCTTTTCGGCCGGGGGGGTGGTCCTCCTCGAGGGGCTTTTGAAGTAGCCCCGGCAGGGGCTGGTGATTTTGCCCCGGCAGGGGCTGTTATTTTATCCCGGCAGGGGCTGGTGATTTTGCCCCGGCAGGGGCTGTTATTTTATCCCGGCAGGGGCTGTTGATTTTGCCCCGGCAGGGGCTGTTGATTTTGCCCCGGGAAATTTTCGGGGGGAGGAAACCGGGCTTGGAACCCGTTCTTCTGGTCTTCATATATAGTTCGATCACCGCCCTGGCGACGGGAGCGGGGGCGGTGCCGTTTCTGTTCGTGCGCACCCTCTCCCCGAAGGTGGTCGCCTGGGCCAACGCGATCGCCGCGGGGCTCATGCTCGGGGCGAGCTTCGGCCTCATCCTCGAGGGAACGGTCCACGGCTCCCTCCAGACGCTGGTGGGCGCCGGCGTCGGCGTCGTCTTCATCTCCATCTCGCACAATTTCCTGCACGATCAGGATGTGTCGTTCGGCGAGATCCGGGGCGCGGACGCGCGGAAAATATTTCTCATCATCGCCGTGATGACGGTGCATTCCTTCACGGAAGGCGTTGCGGTCGGCGTCGCCTTCGGCGGCGGGCAGAAGCTGGCCGCGCTGATCACCATCGCCATCGCGGTCCACAACATCCCCGAGGGGCTCGCCATCAGCGCCGTGATGCGCCCCAAGGGGGCCAGCGTGGGCGCCTGCGCCCTGTGGAGCATTTTTTCCTCCGTTCCCCAACCCCTCATGGCCGTCCCGGCGTTTCTGTTTGTCGAGGCGTTCCGGCCGTTTCTGCCCTACGGGCTGGGTTTCGCGGCCGGGGCGATGGTGTACATGGTGTTCCTGGAGCTTCTGCCGGAGTCCTACGAAAACGCCTCGAAGCCCGCCGTCGGGCTCCTCGTGAGCCTCACGCTCGGGGCGATGATCCTCTTCCAGCGGTATCTCTAGCGGGCGGAAGCGCCTTCCCTTTCCGGGGGATTCCTTGACAGGATTTCCGGGGGTTCTTACTGTGCGGAATATCCGGTAATCGTGTCTGTTCGCATCAATCAGACGGCCGATTTTCCATGGCCGTTTATCCCATAGAGGAATGATCGATATGCCGAAATACCCCCAGAACAATGTCTGGCTCAACGGGAAGATCGTCCCCCCCGAGGAGGCCAAGGTCAGCGTTTTTTCTCAGGCCGTCCTCCGGGGCGGCAGCGTCTATGAAGGCATTCGCGCCTACTGGGGAGAAGAGCGCGAAAACCTTTTCGTCTGGATGATCGAACCCCATCTGGATCGCCTCTGGGAGAGCATGAAGGTGATGCGAATCGCCCCCCCCTTCAGCCGCGACGAAATCCGGCAGGGTGTGGTGGACTGGATTCGAGATAACGATTTCCGTGAGGACATGCACTGCCGCCTCTACGTCTATCTGGACGACGCCGGACGCTTCGACATGAAGGGCTACGGGCCGGACGAAGTCGAGGCCGGCGTGTTCATCTCGGGCGGGCCGCGCAAGGCGCCCGAACGGCTGAAGAACGGCGTCAACCTGGGCGTGAGCAGCTGGCGCCGGATCGCGGACGACACCATCCCTCCCCGCGTCAAGGCAGCC
>CAMYJL010000284.1 GCA_947258645.1 uncultured Nitrospinota bacterium | reverse complement strand
AGGTTGTGGACCTGCTCCAGCTCTATCTGGTTCTTCTTATAAAGCCGCAAGGACTCGTTGAACTGGGCAACCCCATCCTCCCGCCCGCCCCGGGTGGATATCTTGGTCGCGAGGAACGCTTTCCGGCCCCCGCCCAGGCTGGCGAGAATTTCGGCGGTCAGGGCTTCCGACTCCCCGTAGGAAGGCGAGGTGTCGATCACCGTCCCGCCCTCTCGCAGAAAGAGCCGCACGACCTCCTTCCGGGGAGCCACCAGCTTGGGATCGCGCCCCACGTTGAAGGTGTGGGCCGTGCCCAGCCCGACCGCCGGGATCTTCTCCCCGCTCTTGGGGATCGCCCGCATGAGCTGGGGGCCCGCGGCCTCGGCATCCGTCCCCGTTCCCGGAAACGCGAGCGCAGCGCCCGCCCCGGCGGCGAGGCGGAAAAACGCCGCGCGCGTGATTTTTCTCTCGTCCGGATTGAATTTCATGGTCATGAACGATTCCCCCTATTCGTCATCGCAGAGATGGATCCCAGGAATGCAAAACTAACCGATATTTTCTTTTGAGAGCTTCTCCTGCTTCTTCCCGAGCAAGACGGCCAGCCCCGCCCATGCCGCCGCTATCGGCACGGTCAGGGCGGCAATGCCGGAAAGCCCGAGTCCGGCCGCGCCCAGCCCGGCGTATAACCAGCCGGTCACCGCGTCACCACCCCGGTAGACGACGGTATCGATGAAGTTCTTGGATTTATACTTTTCTTCCCGACCGACCACGGTGAAGAGAACCTCCCGCGCGGGCCGCGAGATGGCGAAGTTCGACGCCCGACGGAACACCTGGGCGGCGATGAGGACGGGAAGAACCGGCGCGGCCGCCAGCCCCGTGAAAGCCAGGGCGGCCACCACGGGCAGGAACGCCAAGGCGGCGGCGACGCCGAAGCGCGTCATCAGACGACCGGTCAGGAACAGCTGCGTCGTCAGGGTGAGAACGTTGACCAGGAGGTTCATCAGGCTGAACACCTGAACCCGCTGGGCCGGATCGTCAAATGCGCCCCGGACGATGTGCGCCTGCTGAAAGTAGAGAAACGTCGAGGTCGCCGTGTACAGGAAGATATAGAGGCAGATTCCGAGCAGGTAGGGGGATTGAAGCACGCGGATCGCCCCCGCGAATATGCTCCCGCCGACGGCCTCCTCCCGGCCTGGATTGTCCGGATCATCGCTCCGCCCCCCGGAGATCCGCAGCAGCCGGTGGATGCAGAAGACCGCCCCCTCGAGAAGCAGCGCCGAGATCAGCAGGAGGTTCACCGGCCCGAGCGGAGCGGCCAGGAGAATCGTGATCGAGGGGCCCAGCACCGCGCCCGCCGTCCCGCCCGCCGCGATGAAACCGAAGAGGCGTTTGCCCTGTTCGTTCGAAAAAAGATCGGCCATGAAGCTCCAGAAAACGGAGACCACAAACAGATTGAACACGCTCACCCAGATGAAAAACGCGCGGGCGACGTACACCCGGCCGCCGTCAAACGTGAGAAGAAAATAGAAAACGAGAATGTTCAGGATGAAGAACCGGTAGACCAGCGGGACGACCCGCCGCCGGGGAAAGCGGGCGACGACCCCCCCGAAGAGGGGAACCGCCAGCAGCATGGCAGCGAAGGTGCCCGTGAAGAGCCACTGGAGGTTTCGGACCCCGCCCGCGACCCCCATCTCCTCGCGGAGCGGGCGGAGGATGTAGTAGCCGCAAAGAAGGCAAAAGAAATAGGCGAATGACCAGAGCAGCGCGCGGACTTCTTCTTCGCGGACGTTGACCGCCCGGCGCAGGAGCGCCGTCAGGCGCGATTCCGCCGGAAGGACAGCGCCCTCCCGCAAGTCTCCCGACTCACTGCTCATTCAGACTGCCCCAAAGACAGATCCTCGTTCGCCTGATTCGAAAACGGAGAAATCAGTGCTGGAATAGCGGCGGGAAAAGATTAATTCGTCCGGTAGCGCATGGCAACCATTCGGCTCGACTTGTTCCACGCCGGGATGACGGAGGAGTGGGGCCCCGGCCGCCCCCCGGCGACGATGAGCAGGATATCGTCCGGGTAGTGCACCATCGGGACCATGCACGCGTCGTCGCCGTGATCCACCCAATCGGGCCAGTCGGTCCCCTCGGGGCCCCGGTAGCGCCCGCCCTGCTTCATGAGGCCCACCGGCAGACGCGCCTTCTCGAAGAGAATCCGCCTCACATCCCCCCGCGAGAGGCCCGCCCGGCTCAGGAGGGCGGCGTGGTCCGGGCTCACGGCGACGACCATGTTCTGCCGCTGGTAGGAGTTCGACACCCCCATCGAGCTCATCACCGAGGCGATCGTTGTCAGCAGGCCGTCCGGCTCGGCGCTCACATCGTCGAACGCCTGATGCGGCCCCTCGGCGGCATAGACCGTGACGACATCATCTTCCCCGGCAAACCCGCGCTCTTCGGCGAAAGACTCCCAGGGGCTCATCTCCTCGTTCTCCCGGATGCAGAAGGTGAATTTCACGGGGCTGCCGAAGCAGCTCATGTCCGAGACGCCGGGAAGCCCTCCGCCCAGGTTCATCAGGACAAGCCGGAGCGCCCGGCCGATGGTCGCGTTCGCCCGAAAGCCCGGCCCGAAGCAGCCCGAGCCCCCGTGCACGCCGATTTTTTTCGCATAGGGTCCGTTCAGGATGATCATCGGCCCGCCCGGACCCATCGTCGCCTGAAAGCCGTTCATGTTGAACTGCTCCTGGAGGACCGCCTCGACCACGCCCAGCAGGACGGGCAGGTACGCCGGCCGGCAGCCCGCCATGACGGCGTGCTGCGCCACGGAGGCAACCGTCGCCTCGTTCCAGGCGGGGGGAACGGCGCCGATCAGCTCATCCGGCGGGCGATTCGTCCCGCCCAGCATCCACGCAATCCGCTCCTCGGTCGGCGTGACAACCGGCAGGCCGTCCGACCACGGCAGGTTTAAAAAATACTCGAACGGATCGGCGGCTTCGTCCATCGGGGGTCTCCTTCAAATCAGCCCTTTTATTTATCGATGGACGCACTGTAACATTTTTCAGAAAAAGAGTGGTTAGCTTGATGAGAGGATAGGGAGAGGCGAACAGAGCGCTAAGCGATCGAACGGCCGGAGGCCCAGGGAACTTTGAGGCCTGAACTGATTGCAGGTTTTTCGCCAGCGGCTGACCAATACTTTCGCCTCATCCAGCGTGTCGAAGAGCTCACGGTTCAACAGCGCATCCCGCATCTTTTCGATGAATGATTTCACATCGCCGTTCTCCCGGGGAATCCCCCGCTCGATGAACGTTGTTCTCACCATTAGAAGGTAGAGTCGGTCTCTCGCCCGCCTTGCCGTGAACTCCGGACCATCGTCCGAGCGGATATGCTCCGGAGCGCCCTGTCGAACGAAGAGCCCCCTCAGCCGATCCAAAACATCCTCTGAACCCAGTTTCCGGCTCACGCATGCCGACAAACACTCACGCGCGTACGCATCCACAATGAGGGAGCGTCCGAGGGGACCGCCCGTCGTGCGTCCTGCCCGAAACAAAGCCGTACGCCCACGCGCGGTTGCGCCTCTCGTAGCGCCCGGCTCTTTCTAACAAACTGAAAAACAAAGGGTTTAATTGAAATTCCAGAGCTGCGGGGCGAGTGCTTGAATTTCGTAATATATTCGCCATATAATTCGCTTATTGTTCGCTTTTCACTGCAACCCAACATATCCGGAGGGAGCGCCATGCTGGCAAAGACGACATCGGCCGCCGTTCTGGGGGTGGACGCCTGTCCGGTGGATGTGGAGGTGGACCTCGCGGGGGGTCTGCCCACCTACGCCACCGTCGGGCTCCCCGACGCGGCCGTGAAGGAGAGCAAGGAGCGAATCCGCGCGGCCATCGCCAACACCGGCTTCATCTACCCCCTCGGGCGCATCACGGTGAGCCTCTCGCCCGCCAACATCCGCAAAGAAGGAAGCGCCTACGATCTCCCCATCGCCCTGGGGATCCTCCGGGCGAACGGCGCCATCCATCATGAAAACGGAAACGGCCGGGGACGCCTCATGTTCCTGGGCGAGCTGGCGCTCGACGGAACGCTCAAACCGGTGCGGGGGGCGCTCAGCATCGCCGTCCTCGCAAAACAAAAAGGCATCGAGGGGCTGGTGCTTCCGGCCGAGAACGCGAGCGAGGCGGCGGTTGTGGACGGCCTTTCCGTTTTCCCCGCGCGAACGCTTCCCCAGGTGGTGGGCTTTCTCAAGGGAAATCTCGATATCCCGCTTGAGTGCGGCGCATCGCCCAGGCTGAACGGCGAGCCCGAAACCACGGACGATTTCCGGGATATCCGGGGACAGCATCATGCCAAGCGCGCCCTCGAGGTGGCGGCCTCGGGCGGCCACAACATCCTGATGCTGGGCCCGCCGGGAAGCGGAAAAAGCATGCTCGCCGGGCGTCTTCCGACGATTCTGCCCCGGCTCACGCTGGAGGAATCCATCGAAACGAGCCGGGTCTGGAGTGTACTCGGCAAACTCGGCGCGGGACTTCCGCTCATTACCCATCGGCCCTTCCGGGCGCCGCATCACACCATCAGCGACGCGGGTATGGTGGGCGGCGGGACGGTGCCGCTTCCGGGAGAAGCCTCCCTCGCCCACAACGGCGTCCTCTTTCTGGATGAACTTCCCGAGTACCGGAAAAACGTATTGGAAACCCTGCGCGGCCCTCTCGAGGAAGGACGCATCACCATCAGCCGCGCGCTGGCGAGCCTTTCGTTTCCCGCGCGATTCATGCTCGCCGCCGCGATGAACCCCTGAGGGTGCGTTGCCAAGTGGTGATTACTTACAAAAGGGTGGTAGACACCAAAATGAATGGCTACGGTATCGCCACTGATAACAATGCTGTCGGTTATGGCATCAATAATCTGCTTCTT
>CAMYJL010000283.1 GCA_947258645.1 uncultured Nitrospinota bacterium | reverse complement strand
ATGGCGGTCCAGGCGGCCTTCCGGGCGCGGTCGGGGCGGTTTCCCCCGACGTTCTGGCCCACCATGGTTCGCACCGCTCCCTGAATCGAAAAGCCCGGCATGCGCCCCATCTGGCTGATCCGGCTCCCCACGCCCCACGCGGCGAGAGCGACACCGCCGAAGGGGGAGATCATGCCGATCAGGATGAGGTTGGCGCTCCGCTCCAGGGAATTTTGTCCGATGACGGGCCAGCCGAGCGAGGCGATTCGGCGCAGGGTCTCGGTCCGGGGCCTGAAGTGGTCGATTTTGAGGTGGATGCGCGATTTTCCCGAAAAGAGGAAGTAGAACATGACGGCGACTCCGGCCGCCCGGCCCACGCCAAGCCCGAGGGGAGCGCCCGCGATTCCGAGCTCGGGTATCGGACCAACCCCGAAAATCATGAGTGGGACGACCGTCAGGACGACGAGGGAGTTGACCGCCATCCCGGTGAGGGAAAAGGCCGGCTCGCCCGCCCCCCGGAAGACGGCGGCACAGGTGAAAATCCCGTCGATGAAGACGAGCATCGCGAAGCCCGCGCGCATGTAGCTTGTCCCGAGCCGGAGGATTTCCGGGTCCGAGGTGAGCAGGCCCATGATCCGGGGCGCGAGCCAGAAGCCGAGGAGCATGATGGGCGCGAAGCAGATGATTTGGAGAACGAGCGTTTGCCCGGCCACCAGCGAGGCGCCTTCGTTATCGCCCGCGCCGACGCGCTGGGCGATGAGTGCCTGGCCCGCCGTGCGGATTCCCATGCCCGTCGAGCGGACAAAGGCGTGGATCATGAAGCCGAGCGACATTCCGGCGAGGGCGGTCGCGCCGAGGCGGCCCACCCAGAAGAGTTCCAGTATCGAGTCGATGTTCCAGGCGATGAGCTCGAAAAATATCGGGATGGAAAGGCGGGTGAGACCCCGGCTGACGGGTCCTTTGGTGTAGTCGAACCGCACGCGCGTGGGTGGTTGGGACCCCTTCACGCAGCCGGATTCTTGTTGCCGGAACAATCGGCCGCGGTCCGCGCCGCAGGGCCCGGATAAAGGGGGTGTTCCGTGTCAGGATAGCCGTTCGCTGCCAGCGCGTTGATCATGCCGTTTCTCCCGCCGGATAATCTATCATGGCCGGGGCTTTTATCTGAGTGCGCGCCGGACCGGCATGTCCGTTCCCGGACGGGCTGCGGAGGTTCGGGGAGCGTATTCTTGATTTATTTGATTGAACCCGAAAAGGAGTTCATGATGCGCCCGCAGGTGTTCATGGAGGAGGAAGTGCCCACATGGCGACGGGAGAGACAGTCCGCTACGAGGTGAGCGATCACATCGCGCGGATCACCCTGAACCGGCCAGACAAGAAAAACGCCATCAACCGGGCCATGCGGAAAGAGATCGAGGAGGCCTGTACCGACGTCAAATACAATCCCGACATCTGGCTGGCGATCATCGCCGCCGAGGGGGATGTTTTTTGCGCCGGAAAAGATATTCTGGAGACGCTTCCCGAAGACGACGGCTCCGTCATGTCGAACGATGCGCTTTATCTTTTCCTCCGCCATATCTATAAGCCGGTCATATGCGCCATCGGCGGCCCCTGCCTTGCGCAGGGGGGCGGCTTTGCCCTCAATTCCGACATCGTGATCATGTCGGAGCGGGCCTCCATCGGCTGGCCCCAGGTCATGCGGGGCGAGTTCATCCCGGCGGCGGAGTGTTGCCGCCTGGGTCTCGCCAACGGGGTGGTGTCTCAGGAGGAATTGCTCCCGGCGGCCGATCGGTGGGCGGCGGAGATACTCGAGAGCGCCCCTCTGGCCGTCCGGGCGATCAAGGAGGCGGCCCGGCGGGGCCAGGAGCTTCCGTTCGAGGATCGGGTGTACATGGCGCGCGATGTCGCGAACCGGATACTTCACAGCGAGGACTCGAAAGAGGGGGTTCTCGCTTTCAGGGAAAAGCGCAAGTCTATCTGGAGGGGAAGATGACGGCGCCGTTGGACGGGTTCAAGGTAGTCGATCTCACCCAGATCATCGCGGGCCCGTTTTGCACCACCATGCTCGCCGATATGGGGGCCGAGGTGGTGAAGATCGAGCGGCCGGACGGCGGCGACGAGCTTCGCTCGGTGCACCGCTACGAGGGCCGCGAGGATCATGAAGACTACTTCAACGCGAACAACCGCTCGAAAAAAAGCGTCACGCTGAATCTCAAGGATCCGCGGGAGCGGATCATCGCCTACGATCTGGTCCGCTTCGCCGACGCCGTTGTCGAGAACTTCGCGCCCGGCACGGCCGACAGCCTGGGCATGGGCTGGCGGGAACTTCACCCGCTCAACCCGAAGCTGATCTATTGCTCGATCTCGGGCTTCGGGCAGAGCGGGCCCTACCGGGACCGCATCGGGCTGGACCCCATCATCCAGGCGGTGTCCGGCGCGATGAGCGTCACCGGCGTGCCCGACGGGGAGCCGATGCAGGTGGGCGCGCCGCTGGGCGACGTCATCGCCGGGATGTACGCCGCCTACGCCATCGTGGGCGCCCTGCACGCCGTCCGCCGGGGCGAGGAAGGCCGCCAGATCGACATCAGCCTGCAGGACGCCATGCTGGCCGCTCTCGGTCCCCGCATGGGCGAGACGCTGCAGGCGGATGTCCTGCCCGAACGCGTCGGCAACGAGAGTCCGATGCGCGTTCCGGCCAACACCTATCGGACGGCGAACGGCAAGTACCTCACCATCATCGTCCAGAACGATCGCTACTGGGGGGCGCTGTGCCGGGCCGCCGGGCTTCAGAAATGGGCCGGCGACGCGCGTTTTAAAACGATGAGCTCGCGTCTCGGGCACCGCGACGAGCTGAACGAAATTTTCTCCAATAGATTTTCCGAGCGAACGGCCGAGGAGTGGGTTTCCCGGCTCAAGTCCGAAAATGTCCCCTACGCCGTGGTGAACAATTACGCCGAGGCGCTGGCCGATCAGCAGGTGAGGCACCGGGGGCTGGTCCGCGAGCTGACCCATCCGAAATCGGATCGCATCCGCGTGGTCGGCCCCCCCTGGATCATGGGCGGGGATCAGGCCGAGATGAAGCCTCCGCCGATGCTCGGGGAGCATACGACCGGCGTTCTCCGCGAGTGGCTGGGCTGGAGCGAGGAGCAGATCAGCCGGTTCCAGAGCGAGCGGGAGAAGGCGCCGGGCTCAGAATCGGATTCTAGGTCAGAATCCGCCACGTAGCCGTCATCCCCGCGTATCGTCGGTCCGTTCTCCGGGACCGCCGTCATCGCTCCCGGTCATTTGAAACGCCTGATCTCCCGGTTGTTCGGATTTCTCTTCTCGCTGGCGGGCTGTCTTGGTCGATTTCATCCCTCCGAATCTTCTGGCGCTCCTCTCCGCAGTGCTGGTTTCCGTGGCGCATATCCTCTACCGGCAGGCGCTGGGGCGGCTGAGCCCGACGATTACGGCGATGGTGATGAATTTCGCTTCCGCGTTCTATGCCTTCGGCCTGTATTCCCTCGAGGATGGGTTGGAGGAGTGGCCGATCGCCGCGCTGTTCTGGTTCGCCATGGTCGGCATCACGGGAAGTTCGATCGGACGCTACCTGAACTTCCGATCCGTCAAGCTCATCGGACTGGCGCGGACTTCGGTGATGATCCAGTCCATCCTGATCTGGTCTTCGCTTCTGGCGGTGTTTGTTCTCGGCGAGCAGATCACCTCTCCGGTGGGTCTGGGAACGCTGGCGATCATGCTGGGGGGTGTTCTTCTCGTCTATGAAGGCGATGTCCGGAAGGAGAAAACTTCTCCCCTGCTCTATCTGATCCCGTTGGTGGCCTCGTTCCTGTTTTCGCTGACGTTTCTGTTCCGGAGATACGGGCTGGCCCTCATTCCTTCTTCGGCGGTCGGGATGGGCGTGGCGACGGGAACCGCGGCCTTGTGTCTGCTCGGCGCCATGCCTTTCAACAAAAAAGAAAACGCCGCTTCGGCATGGCTGCCCCGCGATGTGGCTGGGGTGATCGTGGGCGCGCTCTTCAATGTTTCCGCCGCCTATTGCTTCTGGACCTCCATCCGGCTGGGCGAAATCGTCCAGGTGGTTCCCATCCAGCGGCTGTCGGTGCTGATCATTATTTTCCTCTCGTGGCTGTTCTTCCGGAAGCAGGAAGCCGTCACGACCCGCGTGGTCATGGGCGGGGTGCTCTCGGTCGCGGGCGCCTTCGCCATCGTCATGGGAAAGTGAGGGCGTCCGGGCGGGCGGCCTTCCGTTTTTTCCTTCCGTATTTCCCGCGCTTCGTGCGGGGCATCGCCATGAAACGAAAGCCGTGCCATATTGCGGCATCCGGCATCCTCTTTTTCCTGGTGAAATGATTTGCTCGACTCCCTGCATCCCAACCTTCTTGGGTTCATCGCTGCGTTCTTCATCGCCTCGGCGCGAACCTGCTACCGGGGGGGGTTGAGCAGCCTTACCCCGGCGGCGACTACGCTGGTGTCGCTCTCGGTGAATGCCGTCTTCGCGTGGGTCTATTACGTGTTGGAGGGCGGATGGGACGACTGGCCCCTGCGCGGGGTTCTCTGGTTCATGGCGGCCGGGGCGGTGGGAACGCTGGGCGCCCGCTACGTGAGCTTTGTCTCGATCCTCAAGGTCGGGCTGGCTCGGGGGGCCATCGTCATTCAGACGAGCCTGATCTGGTCGGCGGCGATGGCCGTTATTTTTCTCGGGGAGACCATCAGTTTCGGTGTGGGCCTTGGGACGCTGGCGATCATGTTCGGGTCCATCCTGCTGGTCTACCGGCAGGAGCGGGCGCAGAAGCATATTCCGCTCCGCAACTACCTGTACCCCGCCCTGACGGCGATTTGCCTGGCGCTGTCCCATCTGTTCCTGAAATCCGGGTTTTTCTGGCTCCCTTCCGCGCCGGTGGGGATGGGCGTGGGCA
>CAMYJL010000282.1 GCA_947258645.1 uncultured Nitrospinota bacterium | reverse complement strand
GCCGGAGCGCCTCCTCTTCGGATCGGATAGCCCGACCAGCCACCCGATCGGCTGCAAGAGCCTGATCGAGACCCTTCCGATCGACCGGGAGAAGAAAGATCTGATCCTCGGCGGGAACATCCGGCGGCTTCTCGGCCTGGAGGGGAAGATCTCATGATCTTCGACGCTTCGGTCTGCCTGGGACATCCCCACATTCCGGGGAGCCAAGACGCGGACGTCATTCTCCGCGCGATGGACGGTGCGAGCGTCGAGCGCGCCGCGATTCAGGCGTTCGAGGTTGTACAGAATTTCAAGTGGCGCGAGTCGAACGAGCGCGTCGCCGCCGCTTGCCGGGCGCATTCGGACCGTCTCGTGGGGTGGGGGAGCCTCAACCACTACGACGGCCCGGACGAAGCGGACCGGATCGCCGGCCTCGGCCTGCACGGGGTCAAGATATTCACCTCGTGGGGATTCACGCCGGGGACCGGACTCATCGAGCGCTTCTATGTGCCCATCGCGGAAAAATGCCGTGAGTCCGGGATGGCATTCGGAATCGAGCACGAGGGGCACATGCCCACGCTGGGAGGAGCCGTCTACAGCGACTGCATCGTGGCCGACGCCCTGCCGGACCGGCCCGTGCTCATGAGCCGCTGCTGGAGCTGGGCCTTCTGGCCGGACTATCTGGCGGCGATGGCCGAATGCCCGAACCTGATTATCGAAGTTGGCCTCGTCCCCTCGAGCTGGCTCAGAAAGGCCGTCGAGGAAGCGGGCGCGGACCGCGTGCTGTTCGGCTCCTGGTGGCCCGAGCACGAGCCCGTCGCCGCCCTCGCGCAGATACGGGGACTCGGGCTCGCCAAGGAAGACGAAGACAAAATCCTGGGTGGAACCGCCGCGAGGCTGTTCGGCCTTTAATGTATTGATGCGACTCTATCGGAGGAGACTCACCTGTGATTCACAGCATTCACCACCCCTGTATCTGCGTGCGGGACATGGAAAAATCGCTCGGCCTCTATGAAGGGCTGCTCGGGCTCGAAAAAGTGCAGGACATGGTCTTCGAGGGCGAGATGATCGAAAAGCTGCTCCAGATCGAAAAGCCTAAATTCCGCATCGTCCACCTCAAGGTAGCGGATGACATCCTGGAGCTGATGCAGTTCATCGAGCCTGACGGGGAGGACAAGGCCCACCTCATGGCGAACGATCTCGGTATCACGCATTTCTGCTTCAAGGTACTGGACTGCGGACAGGTTTTCGCCCGGATTCAAGAAGCCGGTTATGCTTTCACGACGGATGCGCCTGTCACGACGCCGAGCGGACGGCAGGTGGCCTATTTCCGCGATCCGGACAGCATCCTGGTCGAAATTCTCCAGGACCCGCAGTAAACAGAGCGTAAGGGGATTGCCGTGAGCGAATTTTCTCTGGAAGGCCGGGTGGCGGTCGTGACCGGCGGGACGTCGGGGATCGGCCTCGCCATCGGAAGGGCGCTGGCCGTGGCGGGGGCGAGCGTCGTCCTGTCGGGCCGATCGAAAGAACGGGGGCGGGAGGCCGTCCTCTCGCTTCAGGGGGCCGGGCTGGAGGCGGTGTTCCGCGCCAGTGATGCCTCGGACCCAGAATCGTGCGCCCGGTTGGTGGCGTCGGTGGCCGAGGAGCACGGGACGCTCGACGCGCTGGTCGTCTGCGCGGGCGGGCTGATGGTGAAGCCGGCGCTAGAAGTCACGGCCGAAGACCTGGACGAGGTACTCGGCATCCACATCCGGGGCGGTTTCACCTGTGCCCAGGCGGCGGCTCGGGCGATGATCCCCCAGGGTGGCGGGAAGATACTCTTCGTCACCTCGTTTCTTGCCGAGCGTGCGGTGCCGAATCAGGCGGCCTACATCGCGGCCAAGGGCGGCGTCGTCGCGATGATGCGCGCGCTATCGCTCGAATGGGCGCCGCACGGGATTCAGGTCAACGCGCTGGGCCCTCAGCTCACGCGAACGCCCCTGACCGAAGGCCTCTATGCGGACCCTGAAAAGATGGAGGCCGTCATCGCGCGCACCCCGGCGGGCCGGGCGGGCGAGCCGGAGGACGTGACGGGCGCGGCGGTTTTTCTATGCTCTCCGGCCTCGGACTATCTGACCGGCCAGCACATCGTCGTGGATGGCGGCAGAAGCGCGGGGGGGTGAGGGCTTGTCTCTCCTTTTTAAAATCACTCATTCTTTCTTCATCTCCAGCCCGGTTTCCCGTGTGCGGTTTTGGACTGGGGGCGTACATTGAAGATGTGGTTCGGGATCATGAGGGTATCACCCCTTTTCCCGGCCGGTCGGCTCTTCCCTGTCATGAGGCGTCATGTGATTGGAGGGGAGAGTCATGTCCGATCAAATTTCCGTGGTTGAAGAGAAAAAGCCCGCCACCGGGAAACCGGCGGAGGAATCGATCAAGCTGCACGCATTTTACAAGGGCAAGATGGAAACCGCGCTCAAGTGCCGGATGGGCGGCTGGGACGACTTTTCCATCTGGTACACGCCCGGTGTGGCGGGGCCCTGCCGCGCTATCGAGGCCGATCCCGAAAGAGTCTACGAGTACACCAGCAAATGGAACACGATAGCCGTGGTCAGCGACGGCACGCGGGTGCTGGGCCTGGGAGACATCGGCCCCAAGGCGGGTCTTCCGGTGATGGAGGGCAAATGCCTCCTCTTTAAATATCTGGGCGGGGTGGATGCCGTGCCCATCACCCTGGACACGAAAGATCCTGAGGCCATCATCGATACGGTGAAGCTCATCCAGCCCGCCTTCGGCGGGATCAACCTGGAGGATATCTCGCATCCCAAGTGCTTCCGCATCCTCGATACGCTTCGCGAGCAGGCGGAGATTCCGGTCTGGCACGACGATCAGCAGGGAACGGCGACGGTCGTGCTCGCCGGGCTCATCAACGTTCTGAAGATCGTGGGAAAGGACATCGACAAGGTCTCTATTGCGTTTATCGGCTGCGGGGCCTCCGGCGTAGCGGTGTCGCGGCTCCTCTTCGGGGCCGGCGTCCGGCCCGATCGGTGCCGCGTGGTGGACAGCAAGGGCCTCCTTCACAAGGGACGTGCCGACATCGAGCGCCAGCGAGAGGAATACACTGATAAATGGCGGCTTTGCCAGATAACGAACGCTGAAGGCCGGACGGGCGATACCGCCCGGGCGCTGGAGGGGGCCGATGTCTGCATCGCCATGTCCCGCTCGGATCCGACGACTGTCCCGCCGGAGGGGGTTTACCGAATGGCGAAGGACGCAATCGTGTTCGCCCTGGCGAACCCGGTTCCTGAGATATGGCCGTCGGAGGCGAAAGAAGCGGGAGCGCGCATCATCGCCACCGGGCGGTCCGATTTCCCCAACCAGGTCAACAACTCGCTGGGGTTCCCCGCCATTTTCCGCGGTGCGCTCGACGTGAGGGCCAAAACCATCACGGACGGGATGTGCGTGGCGGCGGCGGAGGCGCTGGCGAAAAGAGCAGAGGAGAGCGGCCTGCACGAAAAGAATATCATCCCCGGCATGCTCGATCGGGAAGCCTTTCTCCGCGAGGCGGTGGCGGTGGGGATGAAGGCGCAGGAGCAGGGGGTCGCTCGGCTGGCCGTGACGCGGGATGCGCTCTACGAAAACGCCTCCCGAATGATCAAACGCTCCCAGAAGGTAACCGAAACCCTGATGGGAATTGGTTTGATCGAGGAGGCCCCCGTTTCCTGATGGTGAATTCGCAACCTGTTGAAAGGAAAAAGGCGGCCCCTTCTCCTGGAGAAGGGGCCGCCGTGATTATGATCGAGAGCGGGGCTAGACTTTCACGTCCTGCCCCGGCTCCAGCACGGTGATCTTCGTCGCGAGGCTCCGCTTTTTCACCTCCTCCTGGAACTGGGCGGGGGTTCCCGTCAGCGGCGGGAAGGTGGAGTGGTGGATCGGGACGACGTGCTTCGCCTCGAGCAACTCGCACGCGACCGCGGCCTCGACCGGGTCCATCGTGAAGCGGCTCCCGATGGGCAGCAGGCAGATGTCGGGCGAATAGATCTCGCTGATGAATCTCATGTCCCCGAACAGGTTGGTGTCGCCCGCGTGGTAGACGCGTTTGCCGTCCTCGAGAGTGAGGATGAGGCCGGCGGGCTCTCCGGCGTAGGTGCCGGGGTCGCCGTAGCTTGAGCTGTGCATGGCGTGGGTGAGGGTGACGGATACATCGCCGATGGCGACGGTACCGCCTTTGCCCATGGCGACTTTGTGTTCGTCGGCGAAGTCGCCGTCCGCGCCCAGCAGATTCACAAGCTCAAACGGTCCCGCCACCGGACAGGGGTTTCCCTTGTAGATGGGGATCACGTTCGAGATGTGGTCGAAGTGGCCGTGGGTGACGCAGATGATATCCGCTTTTTCTGGCGTCTTGAAGCTCTCGGGACAGGTGGGGCAATCCAGCCAGGGGTCGATGTAGATGGTTTTTCCCCCGTCGGTTTTAACCAGAAAGCTCGAGTGTCCCAGCAGCGTGAGTGATGCGCCCATGTCTAGCCTCCTAATGAACGAGTGATTCCCAAAAGACCGGGGCCGTCCTCTCTTCTCTTCAGAAAGGGGCCGTCATATTTTTTTCGCTCCGGATGGTCCGGGCCGGTTGTCCGGAAGCGCCTTTCTGGATGAAACTTGGATTATAGTCAGCCACCCGGCGTAGCGAAAGGCGGCGGGCCGTAACTCGTGCCTGGGAGGAGATAGAGCCTGTGTCCACTCCGATGGGAAGTCCCGAGGAGAGCGGACTGCGCCTGCGCCCCATGCGCCGGGACGATCTTCCCGCCGTCATGGTGACGGAGAGGCGCTCGTATACGTTCCCCTGGTCGGAGGGCACGTTTCAGAACGAGTTGGAAAAAGTTCCGAACTCCCACCTTCTCATCGTGGAAAGCCCCTCGGGCGAAGACGAGCAAGGATCCATT
>CAMYJL010000281.1 GCA_947258645.1 uncultured Nitrospinota bacterium | reverse complement strand
TCGGGCGGCCATGCGTCAGATCGATGAACTGATCGGGGATGACGATCTCGCCGGGATGGATATCGTCCTTCAGGCTGCCCACGGCGCTGACCGAGATCACCCACTCGCAGCCGAGCTGCTTGAATCCGTGGACGTTCGCCCGGAAGGGAATCTCGCCCGGCATGAAGACGTGCCCCCGCCCGTGCCGGGGCAAAAAAGCGAGCCGCTTTCCGGCGAGATTGCCCAGCACATACGAGGCCGAAGGCCCTCCGAAGGGGGTATCGAGCGCCACCTCTTCGACTTCCGTCAGGTCCGCCATCGCGTACAGGCCGCTTCCTCCGATGACCCCGATACTGGCTTCAGCCAATGAACCCGGTTCCTTTCCCGTAAGAGCGGCGAATTTTCAGGCCGCCCGCAACAGACGCTTCTTGATGAGGACCTCGCCGATCTGCACGGCGTTGAGCGCGGCCCCCTTGCGCAGGTTGTCCGCCACCACCCACATGTTCAGCGCGTTCTCCGCCGAAGGATCCCGCCGGATGCGCCCGACGTAAACCGGATCGCGCCCCGAGGCGTTGATCGCCATCGGGTAGGCGAGCGCTGCCGGATCGTCCACCACCTCGATCCCCGGCGCGCCCGAGAGCAGCCCGCGCGCCTCGTCCGGGGAGACCGGACGCCCGAGCTCCACGTTCACCGACTCCGAATGGCTATTGTACACCGGCACGCGCACGCAGGTCGCGCTGATCGGCAAGTCCGGCTGGCCGAAAATCTTTCTCGTCTCCTCCACCATCTTCCGCTCTTCCTTGGTGTCGCCCTCCTCCAGAAATACGTCGATCTGGGGAAGGCAGTTGAAGGCGATCGGGTGCGGCATGTAGGACGCCTCGAGCCTCTCCTCCCGGCCCAGGGCCTCCACCTGATCCCGAAGCTCGTCCACCGCGCTCTGCCCGGCGCCGCTCACGGCCTGATAGGTGCTCACCACGATGCGGCGGACCCCCGCCGCATCGAGGAGGGGCTTCAGCGCCACAACCATCTGAATCGTCGAGCAGTTCGGGTTGGCGATGATCCCCCGATGGGCGTCGAGCGCGTCGGGATTCACCTCGGGAACGACGAGGGGCACGTCCGCGTCCATGCGGAATGCGCTCGAATTGTCCACGACAACGGCTCCCGCCTCGACCGCCGCGGGGGCGAACTCCCTCGACCGGGTGGCACCGGCGGAGAACAGCGCGAGGTCCACCCCCTCGAACGAATCCCGGGCGAGCCGCCGGACGGTGCGCTCTCCTCCTGCGAAGGGAACGGACTTCCCCTCGCTCCGCTCACTGGCGAGCGGGATGAGTTCTTCCACCGGGAAATTCCGCTCCTCCAGAATCCGGAGCATCTCGCGGCCGACGGCGCCCGTCGCGCCCGCCACCGCCACCCGAAGCTTCTTCACGATCATCCCCCCGCGTGCCGCTTCACGCACTCGCCCATCTCGACGCAGCCCACAAGCTTCATCCCCGGCGTATGGATATCGGGTGTGCGAAGCCCCTCCTCCAGCGCCTTCGATACCGCCGCCTCGATCGCCTCGGCGATGTCCGTCCGCTTGAGCGTGTAGCGGCAGAGCATCGCCGCCGACATGATGGCCGCGATGGGGTTCGCCTTGTCCTGCCCGGCGATGTCGGGCGCGGTCCCGTGGACGGGCTCGTAGATGCCGAACCCCTTTTCGTTCAGGCTGGCCGAGCCCAGCATCCCGATGGAGCCGGTGAGCATCGACGCCGCGTCGCTCAGGATATCGCCGAACATGTTCTCCGTGACGATCACGTCGAACTGGAGCGGATCGCGGATGAGCTGCATCGCCGCGTTGTCCACCAGCACATGAGAAAGCGCGATATCCGGAAAATCCTTCGCCACTTCTTCCGCCACGCGGCGCCAGAGGCGGCTGTTGTCCAGCACGTTCTCCTTATCGACCGAGGCCAGCTTTTTCCCCCGGAGGGCCGCCATCTCGAAGCCGACCCGGACGATGCGCCGGATCTCGGGGGTGGAATAGACCATCGTATCGATCGCGCGTTCCTCGTCGGCGCTCACCTGTTCGATCCCCCGGGGCTGGCCAAAATAGATGCCGCCCACCCCCTCGCGCACAACGAGAAGGTCGAGCCCGCGCACCACGTCGGCCTTGAGGCTCGACGCGTCCACGAGCGGGTCGAACATCACCGCCGGCCGCAGGTTGGCAAAGAGGTTGAACTCCTGCCGAAGCGTCAGGATGGCGTACTCGGGGCGCTCGGCCCGCGAGAGGCCGTCCCACTTCGGGCCGCCCACCGCACCGAAGAGGACAGCGTCGCTCGCCCGGCAAAGGTTGATCGTATCGGCAGGCAGCGGCTCCCCGGTCGCGTCGTAGGCCGACCCGCCCGCGAGTGCCTCGCTGAACTCGAATGAGACGCCGAAGCGTCCGCCCGCCGCTTCCAGGACCGCCTGCGCCTGCGCGGTCACTTCCTGCCCGATTCCGTCCCCGGGGAGGACGGCGATTTTGTAATCCGCCACAGCAATTCCCTTCCGTTTCTCGTGACGCCGTTGCTTTAAAAACTAGTCCTGAAATTCGCGCATGTAGGGGAGCCCTTCTGCAACTTCCCTCACTTGGGGGAGATTCGCCCGCAGGATGGCCAGGATATTCCATGTTCCCTTCAGGAACGACTGCCGCCTCTCCTCAAGCATCCCGACCGACAAACTCTCATCGCCCCAAGAAAGCGTGAGCGTTTCCAAGTCGGCGGTGTACTCGGTTTCGGAATTTTTCTGCGTGTGCGCGATGAGCTTTTGAATTTCCTCGGCGGAAGCCGTCATCAGCGGCATTCCGATGGCCAAGGAATTTCCAGCAAATATTTCCGCAAACGATACACCCACAATCGCATCAATCCCAAATCGCTTAATCGCCTGAGGCGCGTGCTCGCGAGAGGAGCCCGATCCGAAATTTTTCCCCACAAACAGAATTTTCGCCCCCTTGTAGTTCGGGTTATCGATGGGATGGTCCGGTGTGTTTTCCCGTTCATCGCAGAAGAGCGCTTTTTCAATCCCCTTCCACGTCAGGGCCGTCAAAAAGCGGGCCGGGGTAATTCTGTCGGTATCGATGTCGTCGCCGGGCATGGGAATCGCACGGCCCCGGACCTGCGTGATTTTCTGATCGCTCATGTTCAGTCCCCCACCACGTCGGCCGGATTCGTGAGACACCCCTCGATGGCGGATGCAGCCACCGTCGCCGGGCTGCCGAGATGTGTCCGGCCGCGCGGGCTGCCCTGCCGGCCGATGAAATTCCGGTTCGAAGACGAGATGCTCCGCTCGGCCCCGACCAGCTTGTCGGGGTTCATGCCGAGGCACATCGAACATCCCGCGTTTCCCCATTCCGCTCCTGCCTCCCTGAAGATTTCGTGCAGTCCTTCCTCCTCGGCCTGGGCCTGTACCTGCTGCGAGCCCGGCACCACCAGCATCCTCACCCTCGGGTTGACCTTGTTGCCTTTCATCACACGGGCACCTTCACGGAGATCGGAAATTCTCGAGTTGGTGCATGAACCCAGGAAGGCGACATCGATCTTCGTTCCTGCAATCTTGTCTCCGGGCTTGAGTGCCATGAACTCATACCCCCGCTCAGCCGTCTTGATGTCCTCACCCTCGAACGACTTCGGATCGGGGAGGTTTTCTGAGATCCCGACCGACTGGCCGGGGTTGATGCCCCAGGTCACCATCGGTTCGATGGACCCGCCCTCGATGTCCGTCACCTGATCGTATTCGGCGTCGGCGTCCGAGGCGACCGACTTCCAGTAGTCCTTCGCCCGCTCGAACGCCTCGCCCTTGGGCGTGAACTCCCGCCCCTCGAGATAGTCGAAAGTCGTCTGATCGGGATTCACATAGCCGATCCGCGCGCCGCCCTCGATGCTCATGTTGCAGACGGTCATCCGCCCCTCCATGCCCATTTCATCGATGACCTTGCCAGCGTACTCGTACGCGTTTCCCAGGCCCCCCTTGATGCCGAGGTCGTGGATGATCCGCAGGATGACATCCTTGGCGTAAACCCCCTTGTTCAATTCTCCGTTCACGTTGATCCGGTGAACCTTCAACCGATTCAGGACGATCGTCTGGGTCTCGAGCACGAAGCCCACCTCGGTCGTACCGATTCCGAACCCGAGCGAGCCCACCGCGCCGTGGGTGCTGGTGTGGCTGTCCCCGCAGGCGATGGTCATACCGGGCTGGGATAGCCCCAGCTCGGGACCGATCACGTGGACGATGCCCTGCTTGCCAGATGCCCAGTTGAGAAACCGGACGCCGAACTCGTCCACGTTCTGCTCCAGGGCGGACATCATGGATTCCGCCAGATCGTCCTTGAATGGGCGAAGCTTCGTCAGCGTCGGCGTGATGTGATCGGCCGTCGCGACGGTGCGCTCCGGGAAAGCCATCTTCGAGCCCGTTTCCTTCATCGAGGCGAACGCCTGGGGCGTCGTCACCTCGTGGATCAGGTGCAGGCCGATAAATAGCTGGTACTGGCCCGATTCGAGCTGGGCGACGATATGGCTGTCCCATATTTTGTCGTACAGGGTTCTTTCCGACATGACTTGTTTCCTTCCGGCTTGATACAGGAGATTTTTTAAACGGAGTTAAGGGGCTGTCTTGGACCCTTCCAGCGCCCTGCGGAGAGACTCGATATAGCGGCAGGCCGCCCGGAGCTTCTCCTCGTCTCCTTCTTCCCGTTCCATCACGTCGATCAGGGCGCTCCCGACAATCACGCCGTCGCCCAGCGCGCCCGCCTCCGCCGCCTGTTCGGGCGTTTTGATGCCGAACCCGACGGCCACGGGGCGGTTCTTCACCCGGTTGATCCGCCCCAGCGGCTCCCCCATATCGGAGGCGAGCGCATCGCGGGCGCCCGTCACGCCCATCTGCGCGACGTAGTAGATGAACCCGCCGCCCGAACGGTTCACGAGG
>CAMYJL010000280.1:3744-8662 GCA_947258645.1 uncultured Nitrospinota bacterium | reverse complement strand
AACGCACCTCCGCCCCAGTACCCCCTGCTCGTGGGAATGTCCGCTGAAGTGTCGGTGGATGTCCGCCATCGCAGCGGCCTTCGCCTGCTCGCCTACCCGAGCCGCGTCCAGAAAAACCAGCCCCGTATTCCCTGATCTCGCTGGATGAATTCCCCCACACAAACCGCAGGGGCCTCGGGCGCCGAGGAGATTTTCGTTCCGGTTGCCAACCGGGGGATGCTGACGCTCGCCGTCATGTTCGGCACATTCATCTCCGTCATGGACGCGAACATCGTGAACATGGCAATGCCCCACATGCGCGGAACCTTCGGCGTCGATCTCTCGTCCATCACCTGGGTGGCCACGATCTACACCATCGCCCAGGTTATCATGATCATCATGGCGGCCTGGTGGAGCACCCTGCTGGGCCGCAAGCGCTACTACCTGTGGTCGGTCATCCTCTTCACCCTTGGCTCCGTCCTGGCGGGCACATCCAATACGTTCACGGAAATGCTCATCTATCGGGTAATTCAGGGCTTCGGCGGCGGAGGTTTGATCCCCGTCTCCCAGGCCATTCTCCGGGAGTCGTACCCCGCCAAGCAGCACGGGATGGCGATGGCGATTTTCGCCATGGGCGTCGTCCTTGCCCCGGCCATGGGCCCGATCGTTGGGGGCTATTTAACGGAAGAATACGGCTGGCCGTGGATTTTCTACGTCAACGTCCCCTTCGCCGCTGTGGCGCTGTTCATGGTGAACACCTATGTGAAAGATCCACCCTATCTGAAGCGGGGAATCAAGAAGGTCGATTGGGGCGGAATCTTCCTCCTCACCGTGGGACTTGTGGGCCTTCAGGTTTTTCTGGAGCGGGGGCAGGAGGAGAACTGGTTTGAATCGGGCTGGATCACGTTCACCGCCGTCCTCACCGTGGTCACCATCGCTTTTTTGGTGTTCTGGGAGTTGCGCACGCCCGAGCCCATCATCGATTTCCGGGTGCTCCGCAGCGTCTCGCTGAGCGCCGGCACCTGCATCATCCTGATATTCGGCATCGTCATGTTCGGCGTGAATTTCATACTTCCCCAGTTTCTCCAGGGCCTTCTCGGATACTCGCCCATCGACGCCGGACTCGTCCTGTTCCCGAGGGGGATGGTTTTGTTCCTCATCCTCCCGCTCGTGGGAAGGCTCTACAACTATGTGGACCCTCGCCTGCTGATCTGCACGGGCATGGGTCTGGCGGTGTATTCCCTCGCTCAACTCTCCGGCCTGACGCTGGACGCGGGCTTCTGGAACATCCTGACCCCGCTCGTATTTCTCGGCCTGGGGATGCCCTTCGTCTTCGTGACCATGTCCACCCTCGCCCTGACCAGCGTCCCCCCCTCGGACGCCACCGCCGCGGCGGGCCTTTTCAACCTCGCGCGCCGGGTGGGCGGCAACATCGGCTTCGCCGTCCTCGCGACCCTGATCGAGCGCCGCTCCGCCTTTCACCGGGTCACCCTCGTCTCCCACATCAACGAACTGAACGAGACGTTTTACACCTACAAGGCCGGCCTCGAGGCGAAGCTGATTCGCGCCCAGGTGGACCCGTATACCGCGAGCGTCAAGGCCCTCGGCCTGATCGACAACCTGGTCAACCGGCACGCCACCATGCTCGCCTACAACGACGCTTACTGGTTTCTGGTGGTCCTTTTTGTGGTGACACTGCCCCTGATATGGATCCTGCGTCCCCGGAGGGAATAGAAACAGACAAAAAGGAAGGGGATGCCAGCGGATGCGCGGAAGAGGCGTGTTTCGATCGGAGGACAAGCGGAACGGATATTGGCGGGCTTAAGCCTCTTCTTTTTTCTTTTTGATCAGGCTCTCTAGTGATTTCGGCATGTTGGGGCCGACATCGGACTTCTTCAGGCGCAAAACCTGGGGGGCGCTCCCTCGCCGCGCAAACTGCGTCTTCGCCGTCCCCCCGCCGGCGAAAATCACGGGCCCGAGCTTCTTCCCGTTTTTGTGCCGAAGATCCACGCGAATCAGATATTTTTCGAAATCGTATGGCTCACCTTCTTTCGCCACCGACTGATATTCCAGCTCCTTCAGCGTGCGGAGGATATCGTTCACCGGGCCGGGGTTCACTTCCTTCCCGGGACGTTTTTCGAACGCCCATCCGTCCCCCTCGCGCTTGATGAGCGCCTCGCCGCCGGAAGGAAACGTGAGCTTGACCTGAACGATGTCCTCTTCTTCCTGAAATTTCACGAGCCGCCGGTCACTCAGAAGAAAACCGTTCGGCAGAATTTTGTCGAAATCCTTTTTGGCGAATGCGAAGAGTTTTGGGGCGTCCCCGAAACGCCCGTAGGCTCTTTTTTCATCGTTCAACGGGCCGAGATGGAGCGTCTTTTTCACCTCAGGCCCGTCTTTTTTCTTCTTGATCCAGAGGGTGATGCGGTTGGGCCATTTCCCCCCGGGCGCGCCATATTTCGACAGATCGTCTCCGGGCTCATCCACGTACTCGACGGCGTTGGACCACTTCACGTCCCAGAGCACGTCATCGATATGCTTGTGGCTCCCTTCCAGCTTCACGGCCTTGCCGCCCGGCTTCGTGGAGCGCAGGTCCCACGACTTTTTGCCCAGCCGCTTGATGTCCAGCGTCTCGGCCGGGGACGCGATCTGGAGGCGCGTGATGTGGTCCACGTCGTAGTCGATGATATTTTTATGCCGGAGCTGGAAGACCTCCCGCGGCAGATCCTTGATCACCTCGTTGCCCACCAGCATGACCGGACCGCCCGAGATCCGCCGGGCGTAGTACAGCACCTGCATCGACTTGCGCCCGCGCCGGTCGGTCACTTCCTCGGTCGTCGAGGTGCCGAGAAGCAGGCCGTCCCCCTTCTTGCCCTCTTTGTCCATGAAAACACGGACGACGTAGCCCGGCTCCTTCAGCCCGTACTTGGCGAGATCCTTGGGGTTTTCCTCCACGAAGCGGATGGCCTTCTTGAATTTCAGGGTGGAGACGATCCCCTCGGAATCGGTCGAATCGGCCTTGTCCTTGACCGGAGCCGTCATCTCCCAGGTGTCTTCATTCTTGCGGACGACGGTGAAAGAGGGTTGCCCCTGGGGCTCGACGACAATTCTCTGGGCTTTTTCCGGCTCGATCGGAACCACGGAGCGGTCCCTGAGATCGAAGACCGGCTTGTTGAAGCGTTCAATTTCGGAGAGTTTGACGGTAAAGACCGGACCGTTTTTCTCCAGCGAGGCATATAGAAATTCGCGGGTGGGCGTCCGGTCACCAAGCCGGACAACGACGTCCTTCTCATCCTTGAGCCCGAACGTGAGGGTCATCCGGGGCTTGTCGAGGCCGAATTCCGAGACGTCGGGGACGTTTCCGATCTTCTTGCTCGGTTTGAGATCCGAGGCCGTCTTGAGGATGCCATCCTGCTGCTCCTCGTCCATCGCGGCGTCGACTGGCTTGACGAACCGCCATCCCTTTTCGGTCCGGATAAGCTGGTAGGACTCCTTCTCGCGCTCCAGAGAGACGCGCATCAGACGCTTTGAGTCGATCCCCTTGAGGACCTTTGCCTTGCGCACTTCTTCTGCCTTTTTCTCGCCCGCCCATTTCACGTCGTACAGATAGTAGGCGCCGGCGGCGAGGATCAGGATCAGGAGGAGTGCGAGATTTTTCTTGGGGTTCACCGTAGCTGTCTTCTTCGAACGTAAATGGCGGCACCGAAGAGAATGATGAATATCGGCATGAGCCAGACCGTCAGAAGCCGGACAAAATTACCCTGCCCGCCCGCCAGGATAAGCGGATCGCCGATGCGGCTCTTCGGGCGAATCGAGACGAGCGCCTTTTCGCCGCTCAGCCAGTTCACCGAATTAAATACGAGATTGGCGTTGCCCTGGGCTCGGATGAAAGCGTCGCTGGCGAAATCCACATCGCCGTAGACGACAATGCGCGCCTCTTTGCCCCCGTTTTTCTTTTCCGGCTTATTCGCGGCTTTCGCCCCATCCTTCGCGAGATAGGAATCGAGGGACACCGTGACCGCCGCGCCGATCGGCACGGGTCCGTCTTTTTTGGTCGCCGGGTCGATCACGACCTGGTTGTCCTTCACCTGGATATTATCCACCGTGTAGCTGCCCGGCCCCGTCTTGAGGAGCGTCTCCGTCGATATGCCCCCTTTCGGGTCGGACTTGGCCGAAACCCGCCGGGCCGTCGGGAACACCGTGGCCAGGCCGCGAAGCTGTTTGGTGATGTCGTGAATTCCGTATTCGGTGACGAATGGCGTCAATTCGTTCCCCCCGGCCATGGCAAACCGCACCGCCTGGGGGTCGATCACCCACGATTTTGAAGTCTCGAATCCGAACTTGGCGAGCAGCGACGTCAGGCGCCCGCCCGGAAGGTCAGGCTCCACAAAGGCGAGGAGCCGCCCGCCGCGCTTGAGGTAATCCTCGATGAACCCGGCCTCGGCTTCCTCGATATCTTTTTGAGGGCCGGCGATGACGAGAAGATTCGCATCCTCCGGGACTCCCTTTGCCCTGAGGAGGATCAATTCCTCGACCTTGTAGTTGTCATCGCGCATCCCGGTGGCCAGGGCGCTCATCACCTCCCGGCCGGTTCCGGTGTAGAGGCGCTCTCCGTGGCCGGTCAGGAAGTAGACGACCTTCTGCTTCGTCTGAATCGTTTTCAGTATCGCGTTGACCATCGCGTTCTCGGTGAGACTGTATATTTTCTCGGAGCGAAAGTTCTTCTTCGGCTTGTCCTCTTTCGCGGCCTTTGTGCCTGAAGAGGCGCTTTTCGAATCTTCTTTCTCCTCGACCTGTCCTTTCCCGAAATGGTGAATCACGACAACGGTCCCGTAGGCGTCCACATCGTATTTCTTCGCCGTCCGGGGAGCGGCGTCCAAATCCAGAAAACGGAACTTCACCATTTTTGTCCGATGGGTGTACTGTTCGAGGATTTTCT
>CAMYJL010000280.1:0-3699 GCA_947258645.1 uncultured Nitrospinota bacterium | reverse complement strand
GTCTTCGGAGAGAGCGAGAAGAAATTTCCCGGCGTGAGATCCCAGCGCGTGTAATGCTTCACCGAAACGAGCTCGACCACAGCCAGGATGGCCACGACGATGACCACCATCCCCGCGACCTGAAAACCCGTGCGGGTCGATCTCCGTGCAATCCCGCTTTTCAGCTGCCGCCGGGACTTCCATAGGCCATAGCCGAGCGTGAGAACCGCCAGGGCGGCGACCACATACCCCCAGATGGGGAAATTCTCAAACTCGTTCTGCCCATACCAGGCCAGAAGAGTGAGGAACAGGAAAGCGATGCCGGCGATGATGCTGTAGAGGTTCAGGTTTTGCACGCCGCTCATCCTCGCCACTTGTAGTATTCAAGAGATCGCATCGCCAGAAACAGGCAAAGGATATTCACGTTCACCAGATAAATAACGTCCCGCGTATCGATGATGCCCTGAATGAAATTCCGCAGGTGAATGCCCATGGAAAGATGCCGCAGCACGGCGCCCAACGTCTCGCCCACCGAGGCCGAGAGGAAATCGAGGATAAAACTCACCAGCAGGACCATAAACGCCACCATGGCCGATACAATCTGATTGGATGTCAGCGAACTGGCAAAAAGCCCGATAGAAAGAAACGCGCTTCCCATCAGAAACATCCCCAGATATCCGGAGGCGATGACGGGCCACTCCACCTCGACGAAGGCGCTCAAGATGACCGGGTAAATCAGCGTCAGGACCAGCATCAGCGCATACATCAAAAGAGCGGACAAAAATTTTCCGATCAGCATCTCGCCGTCCCGCAGCGGATAGGTCAGAAGGAGCTCCATGGTCCCCTGCTTTTTCTCCTCACTGAAAAGGCGCATCGTTAACAGAGGAGTCACAAAGAGCAGGACGATCGTCGTACTGGAGAAGACGGGCCCCAGAATCGCCGAGGTCGGCGTCAAGTTGAGCTGCTCCGCCGCCCGCGGATTCCGCATGATCTGCATCGAAATCAGCGCGTAATTCGTAAAAGCCCCCGAAAAGAAAACGCCCATAATCAGGGACCAAGCCCCGAGCACGACGTAGGCGATCGGCGAATAGAAAAAAGAGGCCAATTCGCGCTGGGAAACGAGCCAGATATTACTCATTCATTATTCCCCTCATTCCCATCCCCATGTTCGCCTCCGATAATCTTGACGAACAGATCTTCCAGCGTGAGCCGCGCCTGATGAAGTTCGGTTAGCTGGGCCCCGGCATCGGATACCGCGGCGGCCAGCGCGGGGCGAATCTCCCGGCCGCGTTCGGCGTGCACATCGAAACGAACCTCTCCACCGGGCCCATCCTCCTGCGCATTCACCGACTGGACCCCCTCCACGGCGGAAAGGCGGCTTCTCACCGAATCGGCTGAACCAATCGCCGACACGCGGACAATCTCATCTTTCTGAACATCGCTTGCCAGCGTATCCAGCGCGCCCTCGGCCGCGAGTCTTCCATGATGGATGATAACCACCCGGTCACAGACGAGATTGACCTCCGGGAGAATATGCGTGCTCAGGATGATGGTGCGGCTTCCCTTCAGGCCACGGATCAGATTTCGAATCTCGATGATCTGGGCCGGATCGAGGCCGGAGGTCGGCTCGTCGAGAATCAGGACGGGCGGATCGTTCACCAGGGCCTGCGCAAGGCCGACCCTCTGGCGGTATCCCTTGGAAAGATGTCCGATGACTCGCGCGGCGACCTGCTCAAGGCCACAATCATCGACCACCCGATCAATGGCGCCCTTCCGGTCCGCCCGGCGCACCCCTTTCAGCGAGGCCACATAGTCGAGATAATCCCTTACTGTCATCTCCGGATAAAGCGGATTGTTTTCGGGGAGGTAGCCGAGAAGTTTCTGGACTTCGAGCGGGCTCCGGGAAACATCGTGGTCCGCAACAGTCACTTTTCCGGAGGTGGCCGGCATGTAGCCGGTCAGAATCCGCATTGTCGTGGACTTTCCCGCGCCGTTGGGCCCGAGGAACCCCAGGATTTCGCCCTTGCTCACATTGAAGGAGATGTCCTGGATTCCGGGCACGGTTCCGTAAAACTTGGTCAAGCCCTCAACCCTGATCAAAAGACCTCTCCTCTTTCACAAACAGATATTCATTGGTAAAAACGGGAAGCATTCCCAAGGGGAACCATCTTTGGCTCAGGATGTACTCCTCAAAGCGGCATGCACTCTTTCGATGACAAAAAAAATATCCCTGACTTTTTCACGAGTCAAGAATAAATGGGCACTTGAATAACGAGAGTGCAAAAAATCCCGATACGCCCGACGACAGTCAGGCATCTCCCGTTCGCGTTGTTCCGTGCCATACTTATACCCAACATTAGATTATGAATCAATCGATTAGACGGCTATTTCTGCCGCACTACTTCCTCCGGAAGCCGTTCAGCTCCCGCTCTTTCAGATGACCGGTGGCGGCGGCCCGCTCCAGAACGCCGGGGATATCGAGAACACGGGGCCCCCTGAAATCGAGACTCACCTGAACCTTCTCCCCGGGGACGAGAACTCGCTCCCGCTCACCGTCAAAGGCAAGGACTTGGCCGGATTTGGCCGCAATTTCAATCATTTCATCCTGCGCCATCCGCCGGCAGGCACGGACATCCGCGCTGGCCACGAGCCCCGGGCCAATCGGGGAGAGAACTTTCTTCCCCTTTTTCCGCCCGCCGGAATTTCCGAACTCAATCCAGAGGCCTTCCGGCTCTTCGGGCCCGATGGGGTCAAGACTGGCGCCCAGCGCCGAAAGGCCCAGCCCGCCGGGCTGGCACCGGGTCAACGCCAGCGATTCGATCCGCCCGATGTCCCAGACGGCTTTCGACCCGGCGAACGCCTCATTGACGAGCGCCACGTCCACGAGCGCGATATCTGCCCCGTCTTGAAAACGCGTGGTCAGGCGCTTCGATTCCATCACCTGGCCGGCGTAGCGCCTGGGCTTGCGGGCATAGAGGCCCGCGCCGAGACCGGCCACGGTTCCCTCCCAGTTCTGGGGAAAAGCGTTGTTCGTGCCGGTTGAGAGCGGTACGAGGGGGCAGCGTCCGCACCCGACCGCAACGGCCCGGCTCGTCCCGTCGCCCCCGAGGACGACGATGCAGGCCACGCCCTCTTCCCGCATCTGGGCGGCGGCCCGGGTGGAGTCCCCGGCCTCTCCCCTCGCGCCCACGTCGATAAGACGCGCCTTCACCTTATTTCTTCCCGGCCCGTTCCAGGAGGCTTCCAGCAACGCCGCCCCCAGCGCCCCCGCGTCATCGAACGTCAGAATTTCATCTACGCCCGCGGCCATGAGCCCGGCGAATACTCGGCGGAGGATGAGGAGCTTTTCGTGGTTGCTGAAGGAGCTGGCCAGCGCCACAAGCCGGCGGATATCTTTTCCCGACTGGGGATTGGCGATGATTCCGACGCTGGACAATCCGATCTCCTTTTCATTCAACGGGCCAGAATTTCAAGCCGCGCAGGATCATGCGCCCGAAAACCGACCGGACCCGATGGCTGCACCCACCGATCATGACGCGAGGCTAATGAAGCCCTTTCCCAGCGTCAAGGTTTCTTGGATTAATCTCCACTACCGGGTAAATTGAGATCCGGGAAACAGCAACCAGTCCGCCACTCGCACTCATGGGGATAGATGCCCAAAATGGCCCGCCGCCAGCATCCAGCCCGAAAATCGAAATCGCAGCGCCGCGCCTCGCTCCG
>CAMYJL010000279.1 GCA_947258645.1 uncultured Nitrospinota bacterium | reverse complement strand
GCGCTGCGGCCGGGAGAAAAAGAAGTGCATGGGGACGGCGCCGTCCGGGACGTCACCGAGTTTCCGGGAGCGAAAGAGCGCCTTTCGGCCGCACCCGGTCTGACCGGGGTCGCTCAAATTTACGGAAAACACGATACGCCGCGTGCACACAAGTTTAAATATGATATAGTTTATCTCAGGAAGCAGAGCTTCTGGCTCGACATCAAATTAATTGTCCTATCCTTTTGGATTACCCTCCGCGGAAAGTGGGAAGTAAGGGAAAAGAAAATTTAACCGATTCCCAATATCTCAAGACAGGAAAAGTGAACTATGCATGACGTGATCGTGGTCGGTGCCGGCTGCGTCGGCAGTTATGCGGCGCGGGGTCTTGCGGAAAAAGGGTATGACGTCCAGGTCCTGGACAAGGATCGCGAGGTAGGCGATTCGGTGAACTGCTCCGGAATCATCGGGGCGGAGGCGTTTTCATCGCTCGATCTGCCCGAAGGGGCGATCCAGAATGTGTTGCGGTCGATGAAATTTTTCAGCCCTTCGGGCCGCGAGGTCCCCTATTGCCCGGTGGATCCGATGGCTTACATCGTCAACCGGGCACATTTCGACCAACTGCTGGCCAAGCGGGCGTTGCAGAGCGGGGCGGGCTATTCGTTGGATACGCTCGTCGAGGGGATTGCTGTCGAGGAAGGCGGCGTTCGCGTGGAAGTTCTGACGGGGGGCGAGCGAAGGACGATCGAGGGGAAGGTGTGCATCCTGGCCACCGGCTACGGGGGGAAGACGCTTCCCGTTCCCGGCATTGGCGAGATACGGGAGTCCATCCAGGGGGTGCAACTGGAAGCCGAAATGGCGGAGGTTGAAACCACCGAAATTTATCTCGGAAGGAGCATCACGCCCGGTGCGTTCGCGTGGATGGTCCCGATTGGGAACGGAAAGTCCAAGATAGGCCTTCTGGCCCGCAGGCAGGGCGGCGAGCTTTTGAGGAAATTCCTCGAGCTTCCCTCCATCGCCGAGCGTTTGCAGCGATGGGACGGAAAGATCAAGGCGAATTTGATCCCCTTGGCCCCGATCACGAAAAGCTATTCGAATCGCGTGCTGGTCATGGGCGAAGCGGCGGGGCAGACCAAAATCACGACCGCGGGCGGCATATATTACGGTTTCCTGTGCGCCGACATTGGCGCCGAGATCCTGGAAAAAGCGTTTGAGAAAAATGACTTCAGCGAGAAATCGCTTCTTCCCTACGAAGCTCGCTGGAAAACGCTCCTGAAGGAAGAGCAGCGGATGGGGAGCCAGTTGCAACAAATATTCACGAAATTATCCGACCGGCAGATTGACGCCGTCGTGGAGCTGGCCCGGGTGGACGGGATCATGCCGATGGCGGAGCGTCTCTTCCGGTATGACTGGCATGCGCCGTTCATCTCCGGGTTGCTGAAAAATCAATTAAAGTCTTGGGCCGCGAAAGTGATCAAGGCGGCCTGAGGAGAGCGGGCCCCCGGGACAGTCGAATTCCCTTCGCTTCGCGAATCTGCCGGGAAAAACGAAGCCCGACCGATGAAAGAGTACGCGGCAAGGAGGTCCATTGATGAGCGAGCGACCGCGGGCGCGTAGCGATGTCCGCTGCCGGATGCTGGACGATGGATTTGTCCTGATCGATCCCCGAAACGACATGGCACACACCTTGAACGTCGTGGCGTCAATCATTTGGGACAGCTGCGACGGTGAGCACACGCTGGAACAAATTGCCGAGGAACTTCGAACCCTTCAAGGGAGCGAAGGCCGGGATATCCTGGGCGATGTGAACGAAGCGGTGGATTCGTTCCGTAAGGCGGGTCTTCTCGATAACCCGGTGCGGGCCAGCTAGAGACATATGGGGGACGGGGAGCGCCTGGGCTACCAGGTCAACGTGCTCGGCCGCCGCTTTTATATCGAGGGCCCCCGGACAGAGATTGAAGCCTTCCGGGATTCTCTATTCAATCAATCTCTCGAAACCGGCGGTCCTCCGCCCGATTCCCGCTATGAGCTCATCCATACCTCATCCGGCTACGGCGTTTTTCGCGACGGCGAAGGCCCCGTCTTCGAGTCGAAAGACATCGCCAGCGTATACTGGTGGATGGATTACGAAATCTGTCTCAAGGCGCTGGGAGATGCCGGGCACCTGTTGCACATTCACGGGGCGGCGCTGGCCGGGGAAGGGCGGGCGGTTCTGATTCTGGGCGATTCCCGCTCCGGCAAATCGACCATTGCCGCAAAAATGCTGTGCGACGGATATCAATTTCTCGCCGACGATGTCGTCCTGCTCGAACCTTCGACAAGAGCGCTGCGCGCTTTTCCCCGGAACCTGCTGGTCAGGGAAAGATCGTTGAAGAACGATGAGGCGCTGGCGGAATTTTGCCAGGGGCGGTGGACGTATGTGGACCGGACGGGCGAGCGCAAGTGGCTGCTTCACCCCGCCGAACTCGGCTCCGCCTTCGCGCAAGGAGACTGGGAGGTCGGCGACATTTTCTGGCTCGCCCGCGCCGATGGAGCCCCCGCCCTCCTCAAGCCCATGGGCATGCGCGAGATGGTGGAAATTATGATCCGCCAGACAATCAATCTGCGACATCTCTTCGAGCCCGGCATCGATGCGCTCACGCACCTGGCGCAAAGGGGCCGGAATTTTCATCTCACCGCTCCCGAACCCCAGGCGGCTTGGGATAAACTGCGGGAACACCTCCGCTCCCCGCAGCCGCCCGGGCGAGCCTCCTGAAGAGGCCGCGCGGAAACGCTCACGAGCCGAATGGGACGGCCGAGAACATGACAAAACTGTTCCCCGGATTGCCCCCCCGTATGGCGGAAATTTATAAAACCCCCAGGGACTTCGCCACGCTCCTCCGCGAGAATCCGCCGCTTCGAGGGGAAAACGATTTTTTCCCCGGCATCGACCATGCGCGCGCGCAAACCCTGTTCGGCTGGGCGGAAAAGAATAATCTGCTCGCTTTTTTACATGCCGCATCCCGTCCGGAGACGAGGGAGGCCGCCTTCACCGAAGCCCAGCGAAAGCGCCTGTGGGATGCTTATGCATGGAGCGCGGCGCGGACCGCCCAGCTCCGGCAGGAAATTCAGGAGTTGGCGGAATGGGGAGAGCAGTCCGGAATTCCGCTCATGTTCATGAAGGGAGCGGCCGAGCTTGTCGCGCCCTGTTATCCATTCTCCGCCTGCCGGTTGATGTCCGATCTGGACCTTCTGGTTCCGCCCGATCATTTCGAAAAAGCGTACCGGGGATTAATGGAAAAAGGATATCGTCCGCTCGAGGGGGCATATCCGGACAGCCATCACGGAACGCCGCTTTCTCCTCCCGAGGGAATCGCCCGGGTGGAGCTTCATCATCATCCACTGAGCCGGCCGCTGTTTGAAGATTCGGAATTGGCGGGCCTGTGGTCGAGGGCGGAGCGGATTGACGCCGGCGGCGTGACGATCCTCGTTCCCTCGCCAACAGACCAGCTGTTCATTCGCCTGGGGCACGATACGCTTCATCAGTACGTATTTTTCCACGTTCCCTTCTCTCATCTTTACGAGGTCGCATGTCTGATTTCGGCCTATGCGGAATCCATAGACTGGGAGCACATCCATCGGCTTGTCCGGCGATACCGAATGGAACGCTTCGTCTCGGTTTTCCTTCTTCTTGCAGAGGATATCTTTTGTGTCGATTTGCCCCGGGGATGTACGGCGTTTCCCCGGGAGCATGCGGTATTTGACCTGGCCCAGTTCGGCGAGGCGGGTCGGAGCGGAATCCCGGAGTGGGGCAAGCCCGGCTTGCGCCGTCTGGTTGCGGCACAACTTCAAAGCCGCGGATTTACCGATTGGTTCCGAACGATTTGGAATGAACTTCTGTATAAGCACAGTTGGTCGAGTAGTGTTTGGCGGATTTTTCATGCGAAACAGGCGGCCCATCCCTCCTCGGTCTATTTTCCCATCGTCCCGCGCCTGACCATTCGCGCTTTTGTCCGGCCCCTGGCCATCCTTTCGGTGAACCTGCTCGCCTCGCCCTATTGGCTCGCAAGCCGCGCGCGGGCGGGAAAACTTTGCCGCCGGGATGAAGAAAATTAGATAGCCGCAGGGAAAATGGGTTTGATGCGGATGTCCGCATCCTCTCCTGTCAACGGGAACCGGGTGCGTATTTTCGCATGCGCGGCGGTGGCGATCCGGCTTCGATGCGTGGGAAGTGAACGGGGCCGGCACGATTCATCCATGGGCGGGAGGATTCCGGGTCCTAATATTTGCCGTACTGGGAGTCGTGATACCGGCGACCGCCGGAGGGGACATGCGACCGGGCGAGGCTCGCCTTTGAAAAGGTGATGACCAGCGGAACGGCGTACGCAGATTTCCGGGCAACCTGCCGGACAAACTCCCGGCGGGTTTGCTGATTCTCGGGCTCTCTTCCACGCTCGGTCATGAGGAAACCTTCCATCCATGAAAATACCAAGAGACCCGTTCCCACAATAAAATGGAAACCCGGGGGTAGAAGAGCAACATTCAAGCCAAATAGAACATATGCATTAACCGCATTGAATCGTAATGACTTAACGGGACAGGAAAATTTGTCTCCCGCAGGATATGTCTCTGGAAGTGTCATCCGCCCGGCGGACTTTTTCAAAAGTCTTTCAATTCAATCAGATGGTAGTGTTAATGATCCAAGAAATGCCGTCTGTTGGGGATTTCTTCGGCCGGGGCGCCGGTTTTTTTTGGAGAGGGAATCCACAGCCTCGGCAGAAATTTTGGGGTTTGCGACCGCAACGGCCGAACATAGGAGGCAGGCAAAAAAAACGGGAGGCAAGATGCCTCCCGGAATCCGGACAGGATAAATCAGACCGACCGGAACGGCTCCTCAATAAGCGAGGTGGAATCCAGCCGCCGGTTGGGGCTTAACTCAAGACCGCCTGGGCAAGGTCCGCCTTCGCGAAG
>CAMYJL010000278.1 GCA_947258645.1 uncultured Nitrospinota bacterium | reverse complement strand
GGACGTGAACCCGGGCGACAAGAAGGCGGAGGATCGCTTCAAGGAGATCAGCGAGGCCTACGCAGTTCTTTCCGACGGAGAGAAGCGCCGCAAGTACGACATGATGGGACACTCCGCTTTCGCGGGGGGTAGCCCCTGGGGCGATCGCGGCGCGCCGCAGAATGTGGAGGACATTCTCCGCGAGTTCGGCGTCGGCGACATCTTCGGAAGCATTTTCGGGGGCGGTGGCAGGGGCCGCGGCGGCAATTTCTGGGGTTCGTCTCGCCACCAGGGGCCGACGAAGGGTCAGGACGTGAACTATTCGATGGAGATTGGTTTCGACGACGCCCTGCGGGGGATGAGTACCACGCTCAGGGTTCCCAAGACGGAAATCCGGAACGGCTCGACCCGAAGGACAACCGAGCGAATTCAGGTGAAAATTCCCGCGGGCGTATCGAGCGGCTCGAAAATCCGGCTGGCGGGAAAGGGCGAACCTTCTGCAAACGGGGGGGCGCCCGGCGACCTCTTCATCATCACCAAGGTGGAGCCCCATAAGTTTTTTGAGCGAAAGGGAGACAATCTCTATCTGGACCTTCCCATCTCGCTGGGGGAGGCCGTCCTCGGCACGCGGGTGGAGATTCATACGTACGAGGGGACCACGAAGATGACGGTCCCTCCCTGCACGCAGAACGGCCAGACCTTCCGGTTGTCGGGGAAGGGCGCGCCGCACCTCAAGGGGGGCGGGAAGGGTGATCTTTACGTCACCGCGCGAGTTCAGATTCCCGGTCATGTGGACGATGAGAGCCAGGAGCTCATCCGAGAGTTCGAACGCAGGAATCCCTCGGCGCCTCGTTCCGAGATGACGGGCGTGAGTCTCTAGGAGGTATCGAATGGCGCGGCGGGCTCGAAGGAAAGACGGCAAATATACGATAAGCGCCGTGGCGGAGATGTTCGAAATTCACCCCCAGACGCTTCGGATGTATGAGCGCGAGGGTTTGCTTGAGCCGGGGCGGAGCGAGGGAAAGACGCGTCTCTACTCGGACGATGATCTGGAGCAGCTGGAGGTCATCCTGACGCTCACGCGGGAGATGGGCGTTAACCTGGCCGGGGTGGAAGTGATAATCGACCTCCGGGAGAAGCTCATCAATGCGGTGGAGCGGCTGGCTGAACTGGAAGAGATATTGAGAAGCGACGCGATGGAGGAACTGCGCGATCAGCTTCGCTACGCCACTCCCGAAAAGGGCGCCATGATCCGGGGCCGCACGGCCAAGTTGATCCGGCTCCGGCGGAGGATGGGATGAATACGAACTCGATCAAGACGTTTCTCCTGATGGGGCTTCTCACCGCCCTGATTCTCTGGGTGGGGAACCTCATCGGGGGGCAGATGGGTGTTATCTTTGCTCTCGTGCTGGCATTGGGGATGAACGGCTACAGCTATTGGTATTCGGACAAGATAGTTCTCTACCAGACGGGTGCGGAAGAGGTTCGGCCCGAGCACGTGCCCGAGCTGTACGGAATGGTGGCGGATCTAGCCCGCCGCGCCGAACTTCCGATGCCGAAGGTGTATGTCATTCCCGAGGAAGCACCCAACGCATTCGCCACGGGGCGCAACCCGGAGAATGCGGCGGTTGCATTTACCGAGGGAATATTGCACACCTTGAGCCGCGATGAACTGGAGGGCGTGGCGGCTCATGAACTGGCCCACATCAAGAACAGGGACATCCTCATCAGCACCGTCGCAGCCACCCTCGCGGGCGCCATCATGTATATCGCCCAAATAGCGCAGTTCGCCGCCTTTTTCGGGGGATTCAACCGGGATGAGGAAAATCGCGGCGGCGGAATCGTGGGACTCCTGCTCGCGGCCATCGTTGCCCCGGTTGCGGCGATGCTCCTTCAGATGGCGGTGAGCCGTTCGCGGGAATATATCGCCGACGCGACGGGTGCCCGAATTGCGGGCTCCCCGATGGGCCTGGCCAACGCGCTCGGCCGGCTTGAGGAGGCCTCCCAGTATCGGCAGCTTGAAAGCGCCACCGAGGCCACGGCGCATATGTACATCGTGAATCCTCTTTCGGCGGGAGGGATGGCGAAGCTTTTCAGCACGCACCCGCCCGTTGAGGAGCGTATCCGTAGATTGATGGAAATGAGACAGATGAGAACCGGAGGTTAAAGTTTCATGGAACGTAAAAAGGTTGATTCCCCTCCCACGGAAAATCAGCAAATTGTGGACGGGACCGCACCTGGCGGCGGTAACGCGAATGGCCCTGAGGAGCAGGAGCGGCCCAAGGTTGTGGATCGAAGGCGGATTCAGGTGGATGGAGAAGGCGAGCCCGCTGCCGAGACTGACGGGAGCGAAGACGAAGGGCCACGAAAACCTACCTACGTGGAAGTCCTCCAGAACAAGGTCACTGCTGCCGAGGAAAAGCTCCGCGAGCACATCGAGCGGCTGGAAAAAGAGTCGGCCAATTTCCGCGCCCGGCAGGAGCGTGAACTCGAGCGCCGGACGCAGGAAGCCCGAAAGAGCGCGGTGACGGGCTTTCTGGCGATCGCGGACGACATGGCGCGCGCGACGGCGGCGGCGCTCGATTCCATGAAAGACCCTTCCCGGGGGCGGGAGACGCTCGAATCCCTCGTGCAGGGGGTCCAGATGATTCAGGGCCGCTTCTTTCAGGAACTGGCTTCGCTGGGCGTGCAACCCTTCGTATCCAAGGGGGAGAAGTTCGACCCCGAGCGGCACGAGGCCGTCCGGATGATGGAGGTGACTGACCCGGCCCAGGACGGGGTTGTCATGGAGGAGTTGTGTCAGGGCTATGCGCTGGGGGGGGAAGTGCTTCGCCCGAGCCAGGTGGCTGTCGGAAAGCTCAGGTCGGGATAGGCTTTGGCCGGAAATACCCGTTTTCATCCCGCTCTTCCCGCCGAGGCGGACGGGACAAAAGCTCAGGTGACGTAAAAGATTTATTCTTTAAATTATTGAATTAAAATTCTTTAGGGAAACGTAAATGAGCAAGAGCGATTATTACGAAGTTCTGGGCGTCCCCAAGGGGGCGGGAGAGGCCGAAATCAAGAAGGCCTACCGCAACCAGGCGATGAAGTATCACCCCGATCGCAATCCCGACGATTCGGGCGCGGAAGAAAAATTCAAGGAAGCCTCCGAGGCCTACCAGGTATTAAGCGATTCCCAGAAGAGATCCATTTACGACCAATACGGCCACGACGGGCTGAACGGCGTTGGGCACCAGGGATTTTCCAACTTCGACGATATTTTCTCCTCTTTCGGGGACATCTTCTCGGATTTCTTCGGAGGGGGGAGAGGGTCGAGGGGGCGCCGCCGCGACGGCCCCCAGCGGGGGCGTGATCTGGCCTATCAGCTGGATATGACGCTCGAGGAAGCGGCGTTGGGCATGGAGCGGGAGATTGAATTCGAACGGCCCGTCGAGTGCGTCTATTGCGGCGGCTCGGGGGCCAAATCGGCCGATTCGATCCGGGCCTGCTCATCCTGCAACGGGAGCGGCCAGATGGCTTTCCAGCAGGGGTTCATCACCTACAGCACCACCTGTTCGAGTTGCGGCGGCAGCGGAAGGGAGATCACCGAACACTGCCCGGAGTGCGAGGGGCAGGGGCGGCGGCTGGACAAGCGCAAGATGAAGCTGAAAATTCCGGCCGGCATCGACGAGGGGGGCAGGCTCCGGCTCCGCGAGGAGGGCGAGGGAGGCGTCAAGGGCGGCCCGGCGGGCGATCTGTTCGTCGTCGTCTCGCTTTTGCCGCATGAATATTTCCACCGGGATGGCGACAATGTTATCACCCAGGAGACGATCTCCTTCTCCCAGGCGGCGCTGGGGGACAAGGTGACCATCCGGACGCTCTACGGCGAGTCGAAGCTGAGCGTTCCCCGCGGGATACAGTCGGGCGAAGTGATTCGCCTCCGGGGAGAGGGATTCCCGAATCCCGGGAGAAGGAGCAAGGGCGACCATATCGTTCAGGTCCTCATCCAGACGCCCACCGACCTCACCTCGAAACAGGAAAAGCTGTTCCGCGAGCTGGCGGAACTGGAGACGAACACTGCAAAGGTAGGCGGCACCAAAAAGGGCATTGTCGGTTGGCTTCGCGGGTTGTGGAAGGCGATTCGCGCCATCGTACGAGGCGTCCGATCCCTTCCGGAGGCGTCCTGAAGGAAGGAAGGCAAAATGCGGTTTTTCCCGTATTTTGCCGGCAGCTTCCGGGTGTGGCGTGT
Organism: uncultured Nitrospinota bacterium; assembly: GCA_947258645.1. Classification (GTDB taxonomy): domain Bacteria; phylum UBA8248; class UBA8248; order UBA8248; family UBA8248; genus CAMYJL01. Next base: position 723 of record CAMYJL010000278.1, on the reverse strand, counting down.
AATTCAACGGCATATTACGATCAGCTCTCCAGGGGGTCTCTTTCCGGTTAAGCGGCGAGTTTGAGTGTGTTCGCCTTTCCGTAAAAGGATATTGAAATGGCTGAAGACGAAAACAACGGCGGAGAAGAGGGCAAGGGATTCAAGGTTTCGGACCGGCGCCTCTCCGTGAGAGGGTACGACGAGCCGGACGAGGAAGTATCCGCCCCGGCGGATGAAGCGCCCGGCGAGCCGGCCCCTCCTCCGGACGCCCCTCCCCCGGCGGAAGAGGTCCGTTCTTCCGAGCCGCCGTCCCCGCCCGAGAGCGGGGCCGAGCGCGCCGAAGATTTGGATCAGGCGGATGGCGAGGATTCCAGACAATTCGAGACGCTTTTGGCCATTCTCCAGGGAAACGCGCTGGCCGCGATGGGCCTCAACCCCCAGACCGGCGAGCGCGTCGGCGAAGCGGAGCCCCGCAGCGCCAAACTGATGGTCGATTTGATCGGGATGATGAAGGACAAAATGGCGGGAAACCTCACCGTGGATGAGGAAAAACTCATATCCCGGGTGCTTTCCGACCTGCGGATGATTTATGTCCAGCAGGTGGGGATCGGCTGAGAGAATATTTTGCGCGGCTGGCGGTTGAAAACCGCGGGAAGATAAGACATAACCGTTGGCTTGATGAAGCCCAGCAGGCGATTGCCGGACCGAATTCATGCCCGAATTTCATGAGATCCGCCAGCGAGC
>CAMYJL010000277.1 GCA_947258645.1 uncultured Nitrospinota bacterium | reverse complement strand
ACCATTTCACCGACATGTGCACGATCGGCACATCGAGGAAGCCCACGATTCCCAGCACCGCCGAGAAGCGCGCCCGCTGGTCCGGATCTTCCATGTAGGCCCGGAGCATGAGATAGCCCACATAAATCATCCAGAGGATGAGCGCCGTCGTCAGGCGCGCGTCCCAGGTCCACCAAACGCCCCAGACCGGACGGGCCCAGATGGGTCCCGTGATGAGGACAAGCGTGCAAAAGACAATCCCCACCTCGGCGCAGGCGTGCGCCCGGATATCGTCGTTCATGTTCCGCCCCATAAGGTAGCGGATGGAAAAGACAAACACGAGGAAAAACGCCAGATAGGCGATCCACGCCGAGGGTACGTGGACGTAGAAGATCCGCTGCGGAAGCCCCTGCAGCGCGTCGGTGCCCGCGATGAACAGATCCGCGTATATGGCGAAAAGCATCAAGGCGGCAGCGACAAGGGCGATCCCCCGGCTCACGCCTTTCTCACTGGCCCAGACGATAAGACCAGCCACGGCGATCACGGCCAATATAATCAATGTATATCCGATCAAATGCTCATCCTCCTCTTGAGCTCCGATTCCACCCGAATTCTTTTCGCGTCCCCGAACCCCAGCGCAAATGGGCAAATTCCATTTCGTTGAGCTTACTCTTCAATCGCATATTCGAACACCAGTACCGAGGCCGACAGAAATATCAAATCGTAGGCCGCCATGACCTTCACCCAGTCCCCCGCATCCGCCCATCCGGCCCCCGCCAGAAATGCCCCCGTCGCCTTGACCGCGGCGATCAGCACCGGCGCCAGAAGCGGAAACAGCAGGACCGGCAGGAGAACATCCCGCGTGCGGGTGCGCGTCGTCATCGCGGCAAACAGGGTGCCCACCGCCGCGATTCCAACCGTCGCCACCAGGGCCACGAGGGCGAGCGGTGTCAGATTTTCCCAAACGGGCGAGCGGTAAAATATGGCGAGCGCGGCAAACCCCGCCGCTTCCATCAGGAGCATCAAAACGAGGATGGCGATCATCTTCCCCAGATAAAGTGCCGACGGATCGGCCGGACTCAAAAGCATCGCGGAAAAGCCGTTGCTCTCGCGCTCGACGCCCATCGACCGGGACAACCCGATCACCGAGGCGAACAGAAACGCCACCCACAGGACGCCCGCCTGCATGGGGGCTCCTTCCGCCCCGCCCAGGTCCGGGCCGAAGGCGAAACTGAACAGGGTCAGCACGAGAAGCGAGAACATCAGCATGACGGCCAGGCTCTCCCGCGCGCGTATTTCCACCCGCAGGTCTTTTTCGACAACCGCCCAGACAACGGAGAAAAAGAGCTTCACGGTCTCCCGCCCTCCTCGACCGCACGCCTCAGCTCTTCAGAAGACGCTTCCTGCGAGTCCGCGCGTATCACCATCTTCCCGTTCGCGAGGACGATCACCTCATCGGAGAGCGCGAGCGCCCGGGAGACATCGTGCGTGGTGAGGATTAACGTCCGCCGCTCACTGTCACTCTGGCCTTCCCCGGAAAGGCCGCGGAGCGTATTCTCCAGACGCGCCACGGCCCCCGCATCAAGTCCCGCGAACGGCTCATCCAGCAGGAACAACTCCGGCTCGTGAAGCATCGCTCTCGCCATCGCCGCCCTCTGGCGAAGCCCCTGACTCAGCACCCCGACCGGATCATCCACGCGCGTCTGGAGACCGAGAGTCTCCGCCAAGCTTTTGATCCGGGCGTTGATGGCATCCCGCGGAAGATGAAAGAGCTTGCCGAAATATTCGAGATTCTCCCTCAGCGTCAACGCGGGATAGAGAAGGGGGTCGTGGCTGAGGAGGCCGATTCGGCTCCGGTTCGAAGCCGATATCGGCATCCCGTCGAGTTTCACCTCCCCTTTCGTCGGCCGCAAGAGGCCCGCAAGAATTCGGAGAAGCGTCGTTTTGCCCGACCCGTTGGCGCCCAGAATGGCCAGGCGCCGGCCGCGCTCGAGGGTGAGATCGACATCCTCCAGCGCCCAGCGCCAGCCGTAGCGCCGGGACAAACGAACAGCTGCCAGCATTTCCAGCCTTTACCGGGAAATTTCCCGAAGACGTTCAAACCGGGATGCGCGTTGCCGGCGATGGTCATCAGGAGAGATTTCGCCCTGCGCCAGACGGTCATCCACCGCCGCGATGGCGCGGAGCAACTCCTCCCGCTCGACCTGATGCGCCAGCCCCTTCTTCCGCCTCCCGCGAATGAATAGCGCCAGGAACACGCCCAGCACGGTCAGGCCGCCCCCGACGGCGTAGAAATAAACCAAACCGCCCAGCGAATCGGGAGCCTTCAGGGAAATCCGGACGGACCTTCCGGCCGTCGTGGCCCCGACGAAAGCATCGTAGGTGACACCCTGAAAGTTCACCTCGTCTCCGCGATTCAGGTTGTCCGCCCCTGTCTGAACACGATCCTTTTCCGGGAGAACGGCAAAGTTTTTCGTCCCGTAAGTAATGGGCCTTTCCACCGTAATTCCGCCAAACTCATCCGCCAAGCGGTAGACCAGGCCGACGAGCTTCGTGCCGGGGGGAATCGGCTCATTCGAAACTATCTGGGCTCCGGCGACGCGCGTACGCGCACGATCAAGCCCCTGGGGAAACTCCATCAACTGCGAGTCGGAGTTCCGGATGTTGCTGCTCTTCGGCAACACGAGGCGAATGGTCGGAGCGCCGTTGTTGGAAACGATGGTCGCCTTGCCGGAGTTTTGAAAAAGGAACATCTCGCGAATTTGGTAAAATCCTTTTTCGAGCCGGACAAACATGATATTGCGGGTCACCGAAAGAGAGGATAAATCCGTCGTCGTGGCACCCGGGGGCTTTTTGACGTCCGCCGCCCCTCCCGGCCCCTTCGGCTGTACCGCACCGATCGGCGGGTGCCCGGGGGGAAGGCCTTCTTTTTTCGCCTCGGCCCCGAAGGAGGGCGTTGCGGACAAAAGGAGGAACGCTGCAATGAGGCATCTCTGGCTGAAAAGACGGGCTCGAGTCACTTCAATTTCACCCCGCAGGCGGCGCAGAAACTGTGGTCGGGACCTGCCTCGGCGCCGCAGGACGGGCAAAACCGCTTGGTTGGTGAATTCTCGTTTTCCGCCACGGCTGGGCTTACGACTGTGCTCGTTTCCCGGAACTGGAGAATTTCCTCCTCCAGCCGTTCATCGAGGGGACTGTCCTCATTCCGCGATGAAGAAGCCGCCAGCACTTCCTTGGAACCTGCGGCGCGGGTGGCGGCCTCCGACACCTCATCCACGCTCACATGGGCGGGCGCCATCCCCTCTTTCACGCCCCGGCTCTCGAGGCGCCTGAGAATTTCCACGGCTTCGGCCCTCGTCTGACCGATCATGTCCGTATAGTCTTCCTCGGAGAGTTTCCCCATCGTGTGATCGAGCTCGATCTCCATGATGTTTTTGTATGCCTGTTCCCGCTCGGAGAAAAGTCGGGCGATCTCCTCCGAAGCCCGCTCCTTATCGCTGTCGAAGGCGGGAACCTCAGAGGAGGCTCCGGAAGCCTGAAACAAAGGCCAAAGCGAAAACCCGAAAGCGATGGCGACAATAATACCGACAGAAACAATGCTTAATGTATCCACTCGGCTAGGCCCCGGCCCCGGCCGGCTGGACCTTCCGTCGGCGCCCCCATCGCTCCGGCAGGAAGCAGATGATCGTGCCGAGAATGGTGATATAGCCCCCGAACCAGACCCAGCTGATGAGCGGGTTGACCAGGAACTTGAAGGTGGCTGAGCCGTCCTTTTCCACCTCGGCAAATACGGCGTATACGTCCTCGTTCAATCCGTAGCGGATGCCCGCCTCGGTCGTCGGCTGCGGCGGCGTGAAGTAGATCCGTTTCTCGGCTTCAATCTGGCCCAGGCGGTTGCCCGTCTTGTAAACGCCCAAGCGCGCGAAAGCGGACTGGTAGTGTTCATTCCGGTCCTGCCGGATGCCTTCATACCGCAACCGGAAATTGCTCATGGCAAAGCTCTCGCCAACTCCGAGGCGGACCTCGCCTACCATCTGATAGGCCGAGGAAGCCGCGACGCCGATGAAAAGAACCGCGATTCCGAAGTGAATGATGTAGCCGCCGAACCGCCGCTTGTTGCGCATGGTGAGCTCCCACGCGGCGGCGAAAAGGCCTTCGCCCTGATACCGCCGCCGGGCCGAAATCCCCCGGTAATACTCCAGCACGATCGTAGCGATCATAAAGATGCAAAGTGAGATCGCCAGCACGGCGTATACGTGCCGCACGCCGAATACGAAGAGGACCACCAGAGCGACAACAGCAACGAGAGTGGGATAGACAAAGTTTTTCCGGAGATGCAGCATCGAGGCCCGGCGCCAGGCGAGCAACGGCCCGACGCCCGCCAGAAGGATGAGCAGGAGGGCGATGGGAACGTTCACCTGATTGAAGAAGGGCGGTCCGACCGTCACCTTGATTCCCTGCACCGCTTCGGAAATCACGGGGAACATCGTCCCCCAGAAAACCGCGAAGGTCATTCCGACCAGCACAACGTTGTTCAGCAGAAAACTCGCCTCCCGCGAGAAGAAGCTCTCGATCTCATGCTCGCTCTTGAGCAGGGGAAGCCGCCAGATCACAAGCGAAAAGGAAATGAACAGCGCAACGATGATGTAGGCCAGGAACACCCAGCCGAAGCTGCTGTCCGCAAAGGCGTGGACGCTCGATATGATGCCGCTCCGGGTGATGAACGTGCCGAACATCGTGAGGATGTAGGTCATGATGATGAGGGAGACGTTCCATACCTTCAGCATCCCACGCCTTTCCTGAATCATGACCGAGTGCAGGAAGGCCGTTCCCATCAACCAGGGCATCAGGCTCGCGTTCTCGACCGGGTCCCACGCCCAGTAGCCGCCCCACCCCAGCTCACGGTAAGCCCAAGCACCACCCAGCAATATTCCCATTCCGTTGAAAAACCAGGC
>CAMYJL010000276.1 GCA_947258645.1 uncultured Nitrospinota bacterium | reverse complement strand
GGATTCAAGAAGTTCGGTCGGCTTCACCTCGCCGGAGGCAATGCGTGGGGCGAGTTCCGTGATGGAAGCGAAGGGAAGGGCGTTCCTGTCCAAAACATGGTCTCCGGTTCTAATGCGGGTTTGGGTATGCAGGGAGAATCATGAACCATCTTCTTCCATTGATCCAGATTCCGGCAGCATAGACGACTGACCGGAAATCTGCGCTTTGGAGAAAGCCGAGAATGAAAGCTTTAAAATCCGATGCGGCGCAAGCCTGAGAGAGAAAAGAAAGGCCCCCCGCTTTTCGCAGGGGGCCTTGATGAATCAGTCTGCGAGTGGACGCGGCGCCCTACTACATGCCGTTTTCTTTCCAGTAGCGGGCCGCGCCCGGATGGATTTTGACTTTCTTCAGGCCGCGCAGGCCGGTCTTCTTGGTGATGAATTTTCCGACCGGGTGATATTTCGTGATCTTCTCGTGGTTGTCGTAAAGCGCTTTCGTGATGTTGTAGGCCAGATCGTTGCTCATCTTGCTGCTGGTCATCAAGGACCACATCTGACCCCAACTCACAATCGGCTTGTCGTAGCCTGGAATCGAGCCCGCGCCCACCACGTCGCGCACGATGCCGGCTTCGCCGTCGGCGAGCTTCTTGATCGTGGTTTCGTCCGGTCCGAAGAAGTGAAGCTTGCCCGAGAGCGTGCGGGAAAGATCCATGTAAGCGGGGGCGGGAACGCCGCCGTTCAGGAAGAAGAAGCCCGCGTCGACTCGCTGGTCTTTAATCGCGGCCGAGTTCTGGTTATTGTTGAAAAACTCGCGTTTCACTTTCTTAAACATGCCGCTGTGCTTCAGGGCGATCTGTGTGACGATGTAAATTGAGCCGCCCCGGCCGCCGACGACGAATCGTTTTCCGTCAAGGTCGGACCATTTTTTGATGCCGGTGGTTTTGAAAGTGGTGTAAACGACGGTCAGCGGATAGAGCGCCCCGAGGGCCAGGACGTCCTGAGGCTTCTTGAACGGTTTCCTGCCGGTTTGGCCCCAGGCCACGGCTGGCGCTGTGGCCATTCCCATGCGGAAGCCCAAGGTTTTATCTTTTTTCTGAACGACACGGACGTTGGCGGTCGAGCCGCCCGTGACCGAAGCCGAAACTTCTATCTTTCCGCCCGAATTATCGGTGATAACCTTGCCCATGGCGGTTCCGACTTCAAAGGTGGCGCCGCCCGGCTGGGATGTTCCCAGCAGAACTTTCGCGGCCGAGTTTGCCACCGGCGCAAACCCCAAAACGAGGGTCAAGCCCACTGCCAAAGTGAGCAGTTGAAGCATCGTCTTTCTCATCAGCATCTCCTTTAAAAACATTCGAATGGGATATGTTTTTATATTCACATATCCCGACTTGGTTGCGCCCCGCTGGAGAAGCGTATTGCGATATTCGTCCTGTATGGAATGAGATTTAGGCTATTTAATCGGAAGTTTGTGTGATGGTCAAGTGCTGAGAAAATAAGAATATTTCGCCATCTGCTGGCATATTGGCGGTTTCTTCCGCTAGAATGCCGGCGTCCATTCAGGAAATCTTACAGATCCTTGTTTTCGCTTAGGCGTAGCAAAAGGGAAGCGTATGAGCTCAGGAACCGACACCACAGGCGCATCCTCTCCTCTCGTGAGAGGTCTTGTTTTTGCTGCTTCGTGGTTGGCCGTTCTTTCCGGCCTTTATCATATATCGGCGGTTTATCTTCGTCCGCTTCCGGGCGAGATGCATCCGAACATGCATTTGCTCCTGGCCTATTCCATTCTTTTGATTGGCGGCGCCGGCGCGATGCATGAGGTTTACGGCGAGAAAATCAGGAAGCTGAATATTCTGCCCGCTCTTTATGTTTGCTCCCTCCTTCCGGCGGTTTTCTTTTTTTATTTTGTCGGCGAGATGGGGGAAGGCTGGTCCGATCAAAAAGTGATGTGGGTGTATATCGCGCCGTTCGCCCTGTGGGCCGCGATGATGGCGATGGAACGCGCCTGGCTGGCGCTATTGCTCTGGGCGCTGGGGTTTGTGCCGTTTTTTTTTCTGGTGGCCAATTGGAGCGCTTTGTCGGAGAGTTCCCAGGACCCGACATTCTGGTGGTTCCTGCTGGCTTCGGCCATTCCGGCGATGTGGACTCTGTTCGGTATTTTCTACCGGCCCGCTGAGGCGATTCGCAAGGCTGCCGTCCCTCTAGTCGTTTTTTTCGCTTCTCTTCTCCTGGCGGCCGGGCGAGTCTTCATCTGGGCCGGACAGCCCGATGAAATTCGAAGCGTTTTTTATCTCTGGCCGGTTTTCATTCTGCTCATCCCCCTGATCTGGTCTCGAAGAAAAACCAGGTCGGACTTTGCCGACTATCCCAGCTATCCGTATCCCGCCGGGCTGACGATTGGCCTCAATGTGGGCATGCTCGTTTTTGTCGTTACCGCCTGCCTCTACCTTTTCTGGTTTCACGAGGAGATGGTGGATCGCCCCGGAGCGCCCACCTTCGCGGATTCGCGCGTGGGATTCCTCATGATTGTCGTTGGGCTTGAATTAACCCGCCGCTGTTTCGGCCCGCCGCTTCCGACCCTCGCCATTATTTCGATAGCCTACGGTATCTGGGGAAATCTCTTTGCGCCCCCGTTCGGACACGGCGGCCATGACTGGGTCGAGCTTCTGGCAAAACTTTCGACGGATTTCATCGGCGGCGTTATTGGATTCCTGGTCGTGATATCGTCGACATTCATCATCATGTTCCTCATACTCGGCGCGTTTCTGCACGAATCAGGGGCGGGTCAATTCTTCGTGAATTTTGCCCTAGGTCTTTTCGGCCGGATGCGGGCCGGCGCCGGTCTTGCGGCCGTGGGTTCGAGCGCATTGATGGGAACCGTATCGGGAAGCGCATCGGGCAATGTTGTGACGACGGGTACCTTCACCATTCCGCTGATGAAGCGCATCGGTTTAAGTCCCTACATTGCGGGGGCGGCGGAAGCGGCGGCCAGCAGCGGCGGACAGATCATGCCGCCGGTCATGGGCGCGGGCGCGTTCATCATGAGCGAGCTGATCGAGGTGCCGTATTTTCAGATCATCATATACGCCACGATCCCGGCCATTTTGTATTTCACGATAGTTGGCATCAACATCCACTTCGCCGCGGGAGCGTTGTCGATCAAACCGCTTCCGCCGGAGGAAATTCCCGATTGGCGGGCGGAGCTAAAGAGTGGGTGGTTCTATCTTGTTCCCCTGGCCTTCCTGGTTTTTTTCCTGTTCGAGGGAAGAACGCCTGTTTTCGCGGGCGTGATGGCAGTATTCGTCATGGTCGCGGTGTGGATGTACCGGAACGCGGCTGAATTTCTGGGCAGCCTCAGGATGGGTGACAAAACGATTCCCGATGACGTGTTCGTTTTTGTTCCCGTGACCTTCTGGGTGTTCGGGTTCTTGCTGTACGTGGTTTTGAATGGCCTGGAAGTCTGGCTTGGATGGCCGCTCGCTCTCCGGGGAGCGCCAGCGGCGGTTTCGGCGGTGCGGGCGGCGGTTGTTCTGGGAGTTGTGGGAGTTGTTGTGGCATCGGTCATGGTGCGTTTGAGCGCATTGGGCTCGGTGTTCTGGAATGAAATTCAACGGGGCGGGCTGGTGATTTTTCCCATGGCTGCCCTGGGCCTGTGGGCGATGTTCGGGTGGACGTCGGGTGTCGCGGGCGCGTTCATCATTCTCGCATTGTTGAGTGTTCTTTCCGTTGCGCGTGAAAATATATCTCAGCCGACCATTGTCGTTCCCTGGATTTTTGTTCTTATCTGGGCGATTGCGTATCAGCTCCAAAACGGGCTTTATTGGATTCTGCCCTGGGTATCGGAAATCGCCGAATGGCTAACGCCGTTCGGGTTTATCTACCATGCGCTTATCTTCTTTGGGATTGCCCTTCTCATCCAGAAACTGATTCTCTCCGGGGGAGAGAACGGCACAGGCGAGAGGCCGAGTGTCCGCCAGGTGGCCGCGATATCCTGCAACCCGTTTTTTTACGTGAGGCACATCAAGCGTCAGGGCCGTGAAGAAGGGGCCGATGTCAGGGCGGCCCAAAACGCGGGCGAATGGCTGGACAAGATTCGTCATGCGCTTCGTGTGGGAGGCCGGCAGGGGGCGGAGTTCGGCGTCACCCTCCTGACGATTGATCTGGTTGTAACGGTCCTTACGATTACGGGGATTGGCAATAAATTTGCCTTTTTGATCGAAGTGCTTGCCAAGGACGTATGTTTTTTCGGGACCGCCGTTGGCGGTGGATGCGCCTACTATCTCGGCCTGGATGGTTTCTTTGTGGCTTTGCTCCTGACCGCCGTCTGCTGTGCGATTCTGGGTATGGGAATGCCGACAACCGCCGCGTACGTCTTGCTCGCCATCCTCGGCGGTCCGGTTCTCATCAAGTTGGTGGGCCCGGAGTTGACGAACATCTACGGCGCGGAATGGGCCAAGGAATTTGTCGCGGCCAAGGGAGATCGAGTCGCGTCCCATATGTTTATTTTCTACTTCGCGATCTTGTCCGCGATTACGCCGCCCGTGGCCATCGCTTCGCTTGTGGGCGCGAAACTGGCTGGCGCTCCCTATTTCAAGACTTCTATGATGTCCCTTCGCTTTGCCATCGTGGGTTTTATCGTACCGTTCCTGTTTATGTTTAATCCCGCGCTGCTCACATTCGGACATCCCGGCCGCGTCGCGCTCTCCGCATCTATGACGCTGATCGGATTTGTTGCCTTTTCTGCCGGAGCGCAGGGATGGCTTCTTTCCCGTCTCCACTATTACGAGCGGATATTGTTGTTCGTCGCATTCGTCACCATTATCCTCTTCATTATTTTTTCCAGCTTCACGATGTTGACCATCGGGATCGTCTGTATTGGCGTTCCCTTGATTCGTCAAATCAGGGAAATGAAACTCACTGCCAGTTCGTGATCGCAATTCTTTTCCAGGCGATATTACG
>CAMYJL010000275.1 GCA_947258645.1 uncultured Nitrospinota bacterium | reverse complement strand
ATCCCCCTTTCTTTCAGATGAATGACGATACTCTGAATTTCGTTCACGACGATCGGGTCGATGCCGGCAAACGGCTCATCCAGAAGGATAAACGTGGGGGACGTGGCCAAAGAGCGGGCAATTTCCACCCGACGCCGCTCGCCTCCCGAAAGAGTATAGCCTCTCGATTTCCGGATATGGGTGATGTTCAGATCTTCCATCAATTCGCCGGCCCGCTCTTTGCGGCTTTTATGACTTCCGGGGATCAACTCGAGGACGCCCATGAGATTTTCCTCTACCGTGAGGCGCCGGAACACCGAGGCCTCCTGGGGAAGATAGCTCACTCCCTTCCGGGCGCGCTGGAACATCGGAACATCTGTGATCAGGCCGTTATCCAGGAGTACATCCCCCTCCTCGGGGTCGATGAGACCGACTATCATATAAAAAATAGTCGTTTTTCCGGCTCCGTTGGGCCCCAGAAGTCCCACAATTTCCCCCGGACAGACTTCCAGATCCACCCGGTCCACCACGCGCCTGCCGCTATAGCTTTTCACCAGGCCGCGGGCGGCCAGGTTTTTTTGACCGGACCCCCTTGGCGATGCGATTGTGGCGTGAGCGTTATTTTCCACCGACACCCCCCTTCGGGCGTTTGGGAGACTGACCGTCCTGGGATTCCGGAAAGAGCGTCACGCTCACCCTCCGGCGGCGGCTTCCGTGAACGACTGTGCGCCCTTCTCTGAGAAAAAGCTCGATTTTCGTGCCGACCACCTGGTTGTTTTTTTCCCACGCCCGGGGCTTTCCCGTCAAAATGGCAATGCCCGTGGTTTCCTCGTAAACGAGGCGATCGCTGGAGGCATGCTTTGTCTTGCCCTGATTCACCAGCACATTTCCGATCGCGACCAGACGCTCCACCGAGCCGCCTCCGGGTGCGCCAGATTTATTAGCCGTTGAAGTTTTTTTGGCCTTGGCCGCCGGCGCACCTTTGGATTCCTTGGCTTTTTTTTCCTTTTTCTTCACATACACTTCGAGCCGATCAGACTCAATCGCCATGTCTCCCTGAACGGCCACCACCTTTCCGATGAAAACGATCAGATTTTTCTTATTGTAGGCTTCCATCCTGTCGGAATTGATCTGGATGGGATCTTTCTTCTCGGTTTTCGGCCCTTTCATCCGAGTTTTTTGAACCCTTCCCGCCGAACCCCGTTTCGGCGCGGCCGCGGCCACATCGACGGAGGCGACGCCCGTGAGCATGAATATCCCGATCGCCGCGGACAAAACGGCACAGCCCATCCTGGCCGAAGAAGAATCGCGGAACATATGACGACAAAGGTACGTCATGGTTGTTTTTCTCCAGAGGGCGTGCCGCCGCTCCCGGGAAGCGGCGAAGCTTCATCCGAATTCGAGAAAGGACTCAACCCGGCCGAATTCGTATCGTGAATGACGGCCTCGACGTTTTTCTTCAGGAAATACTCTCCCAGATCCGTCCGGCCCTGAAGACCGACACCCGTCAACTGAAAAGAATCCCCTTTGACGAATATCTTCTCGTCGGAGTCGATCTTCTTCTCCTTAGGGCGAAACTGAAGGGCCTTGGTCCGCATTGAAACCCCATCCTGGGATTTGATGAGCACATTCCCGCGCAGGCGCAGGTTACGGCTCTTGTTCTCCATCAGCCCGTTGTCGGCGGTGACGTCCATGACATTCCCGTTTTTGGGATAAAACCGAAGATGGATATTTTCCATCTGTGTCGAGTCCTTCTTCCGGTAGACCTTGGCAGTATCGGCCCACATTTCCCAGTTCTTCGTGCCCTGCTTGTTCTGGACGATATGGACCCGATCCATTTTTAGGTCCGCGTCGGTCCCGATGACCGAAACGCTGCCCACACTGATCCCCACGCCCGCAGGCCGCAAAATGAAAACTCCGATCGTCCCGCCGACCACAACAAACACTGCGAGAATGATCCATCGAACATGCCGCGTAGAGATCATGAGACTTTCATCGCTCTCGACTGGCTCTCCCGGCTCCGGGAAGAATTAATACACATAAATTCAATAACTTGAAGGGTTATCTTCCCTGTATAAAACACTTTAAACATTATGGCTAATAGAGGTGCAAATTCCCCATGCAATTGTAATGCCGCATATACGATGCCACAGGTTGATTTGAATTGTAAAGGTAAAAAGCATGCGCCGGGAGCCCTTTTTCGGGCCTATTTTCGCCGGATTTCCACCCGGCGCCGGTCTCCTCCCATCGATTCAATGTGCACCTCGGTACATTTTGAAAATGTTCTTCCGGAAAGCCGCTGTGCCCATTCGATGATCGTCACGCTGCCGCCGTCCGTCCATTCTTCCAGGCCAAGCTCTTCGGGAGGCGTTTCCATTGGAAGGCGGTAGAGATCGATATGATGAATCGGGGGACGGGTTGGGTAGTGGCGGACATACACGAACGTGGGACTGCGGACAGTCCTGCCCTCTCCTCCCGGAAGACCGTGCACGATTCCGCGCGTGAGAACGCTCTTCCCTGCCCCAATGTCGCCGTATAGCAGGACCACTTCTCCCGCCGTGATCTCTTCGGCCATCTTGCGGCCAATCGCCTCGGTCTCGTCGGGCGATCGGCTTTCGTGCACGGTGCGGGAACGGATCAGCTCTCCTCCTCCCCGACTGTCTCAAATACCCGTCGGCGCGCCCGGGGAAGCGCAGGAAGGAGATCGGTGGCGGTCAGGCCGATGCCGCCCATCTCCCCGGCGGCGATATCCCCCGCCAACCCGTGGAGATAAGCGCCCGCCACCAACGTCTCCTCGGGCCCGAGCCCTTGCGCGCGCAATCCGCCGCATACGCCGGCGAGAATATCGCCAGTTCCGCCCGAGGCGAGCGCGGGGTTTCCCGTCGGATTCAACCACGCGTTTCCGGACGGCATTGCCAGTATCGTATGGGCGCCCTTAAGCGCGAGATACACCCTGTGCCGCGTGGCGAAATCAATCGCAAGGTTCACGCGACCCGCCTGCACTTCCGCAGTGCTGATTCTGCCCAGGCGGGCCATCTCTCCCGGATGAGGCGTCAGAAGAAGCTCGCCCCGGGGTCCCTCCAAAACTGTGATGCCCTGGGCAAGGGCGTTCAAGCCATCTGCGTCCAGCACCACCGGCTTTTCGACATGTTGAATGAGACGATGCGCCAGTTCAATCGTTCTGGGGTTCGTGGAAAGACCGGGGCCGACGACCAAGGCGTCCATCGACGCGGCCTGTTCGAGGATGAGGTCGAACGCCGCCGGGTCGATGGAGCCTGCCGGTGTTTCCGGCAAAGGCAGTGCCATGATCTCGGGCGGCCCCGACTCGACGGCGAACGACAGGGATTCGGGAACGGCCAGCGTCGCCTTCCCCGCGCCGATTCGAAGCGCCGCCAAGGCGGCCATGATCGCCGCGCCCATCAATCCTCTCGAACCCGCGACAATGAGAAGGTTTCCGGCGTCACCTTTGTGGGCATCCAAGCGCCGTTGGGGGAGAAGTCCCGCCACGTCCGACGCTTCCGTCAGCTGAAGCGGAATCTCCTCCTCGGCCAGGCACGCTCCGGGAATCCCGATATCGGCTAAGGCCACCTTCCCCACGAACTCGGCCGCGGGCATCAGAAAAAGACCCCGTTTCAGCGCGCCGAAAGTCACGGTCAGGTCCGCCCTCAAAAAAGGAGGCGTTGCGGCTCCGGTCGTCGCGTCGAGCCCCGAGGGGATGTCCACGGCGGCCACTGGCGTTCCGACCTCGGCCAGCGCGGTGAGCGACTCGGCGATCAATCCCCGGGCGGGTGCCGCGAACCCGGTTCCCAGAATCGCGTCAATCACCAAATCGCTCTCCGCCGCAGCGGAAGTCAGGCGATTCAGGCTATCTTCATCCCCGGCGCGCTCGATCGATATTCCCATTTTGGAGATGGCATTCAGGAAAATTGCGGGATCGCCCGATACTTCTTCCGGAGGAAAGAGGATAAAGACGCGCACCTCTGCACCCATATTCAGCAGGTGACGTGCGATGACGAATCCGTCTCCCCCGTTGTTCCCCTTTCCGGCGACGACAACAGCCCGAAGGCCGGAACGGCCGTATTCTTCCCAGACGAGGTCCGCCGCGCGCGCGCCGGCGGTTTCCATGAGGCACGAAGAAGGAATCCCGTAGCTTTCGATGGCTCGGGCATCTATCCGTCCCGTTTCCCTGGCGGTTGCGATCGGAAGGGCCATCGTCAGGAAGCCCTATTTTGCCCGACAAGGTCCGCCATCTCCCGGACGGCGCGCTCGAAGCCGACGAAGACGGCGTGTGCGACAATGCTGTGGCCGATATTCAACTCTTCCAGATGGGGCAGATTCACGACCGGCGCCACGTTCAGGTAAGTCAGGCCGTGGCCGGCATGAACCCCCAACCCCATGGCGTGCGCCCTCACGGCGCCCTCTTCGAGTGTCCGGAGCTCTTTCCCTATCGCTTCCCAGCCCCTCGCCTCAGAGTAGGCGGCCGTGTTCAGTTCAACATAATCCGCGCCCAGCCTTTGCGCTGCCTCGAGTTGGGAACCCACGGGGTCGACAAAAAGACTGATGAGAATCCCGGCGCTGCGAAGGGGTTCGATTATCTCCGGGAGCCGGGCGATTTGCCCGGCGGCGTCGAGCCCGCCCTCGGTGGTGATTTCCTCCCGGCGCTCCGGCACCAGAGTCGCCTGATCGGGACGAATCTCAAGCGCAATCTCGCGCATCTCCTCGACCGGCGCCATCTCCATGTTCAGCTTGCCCCGCACGACCTCGCGCATAAGGCGCAGATCGCGATCCTGAATGTGGCGGCGGTCCTCCCGCAGGTGAATCGTAATTCCGATCGCTCCGGAATGCTCCGCCGACAGGGCAGCGGCCACCGGGTCCGGCTCGTTCGTCATGCGGGCCTGACGAATTGTGGCCACATGGTCGACATTGACGCAGAGCTTGGGCATTCCTCTCCTCCGGGGGGCCTCGTTATGC
>CAMYJL010000274.1 GCA_947258645.1 uncultured Nitrospinota bacterium | reverse complement strand
TGTCGCCCAAGTGATCCACCGCCTCGCGGAGGGCCTCGCGCCCCTCGAAGGTGAAGGGGCCGGAGTCGGTCCGGATCTCCTTCGCCAGAAATTCGGCGAGGGCGGGCATCTGGCGCGAAATCCGCGCCCGCCCGCCCGAAATTTGATCCTGGACGGGCCGCTCATCGGTTTTTTTCATCCGCCGTCCGGGCATGTTTCCCGCCTCCGTGGGGCCGCGCATCCGCTCCGGAAAGCACCTTCGCGGGCGATCCGAGGGGTCAATGTAGGCCATCCGGCGGGAGATCCTGCTTCAGGAAATGCGCGGAAATACGGGGTTCCGGGAGCTTTTCGGGAAAAATGCGGCGACGAAACCTTCTCGTAATATTCGCGTGGTACTTTTTTTCCGTTCCAGGGTCACCACGAAATCGATTTGACTTTCGATGGCTTGCGCATTATCGGGGAGTATTGCGCCCGGGGAGTGCGCCTATGTGTTTATCCGGGGGGGATCCACGCACCCTCCCCCGTTCATTCGGCGTCTTCAGCGAATTCCGACACAGCTTATGCAGGAGATATCGTGATGAAAAAGATTGTCGCCATCATCAAGCCGTTCAAGCTGGACGAAGTGAAGGAGGCGCTGAGCGGCATCGGCGTCGCGGGCATGACGATCACCGTAGTGAAGGGGTTCGGCCGGCAGAAAGGGCACACCGAGCTCTACCGGGGCAGCGAGTACGTCGTGGACTTTCTGCCGAAAATCCAGATCGAGATCCTGACCGAGGACGGCAAGGTGGCGGGCACCGTCGAGACGATCGCCGGCGCGGCCAACACCGGCCAGATCGGCGACGGAAAAATCTTCGTCCTTCCGGTCGGAGATATCGTCCGCATCCGGACCGGCGAGCACGGCGAGGACGCAATCTAGGCGTTCCCCGGCGGGTATGATCTATAAATGAGAAATAATAAGCGCGGTTTCGAAACAATCCCGATGAGGAGGGACTAACGTGAGGAATTTATTTTTCAGGGGCGCAAGGTTCGGCCTGCCTGTAGCGGCGCTCACGCTATGGCCGGGGGCGGCGCTCGCCGCCGAGGCGCAAAAACTGGACGGGGGCAACACGGCCTGGATACTGACCTCGACCGCGCTCGTCCTGTTCATGACGATTCCGGGCCTCGCCCTGTTCTACGGCGGGCTGGTCCGTTCCAAGAACGTTCTTTCGGTTCTGATGCAGTGCTTTTCGATCACCTGTCTGGTGTCGATACTCTGGCTCGCCTACGCCTACAGCCTGGCCTTCAACGGCGGAAACGCATTCGTCGGCAATCTCGACAAGATGTTCCTCAAGGGCGTGGGGGTGAACTCCCTGAGCGGAAACATCCCCGAGACGGTGTTCGTGATGTTCCAGCTCACCTTCGCGATCATCACCCCCGCCCTCATCATCGGCGCCTTCGCCGAGCGCATGAAGTTCTCGGCCATGTTCCTCTTCAGCGGCATCTGGCTGACGGTCGTCTACGCCCCGGTCGCGCACTGGGTCTGGGGCGGCGGATGGCTCGGCGGGATGGGCGCGCTTGACTTCGCGGGCGGCACCGTCGTCCACATCAACTCGGGCGTCAGCGCCCTCGTCGCCGCCATCCTCCTCGGAAAGCGGCACGGGTTTCCCGATCAGCCGCCCTCCCCGCATAACCTCACCATGACCGTCACCGGCGCCTCGATGCTCTGGGTTGGGTGGTTCGGCTTCAACGCGGGCTCGGCCCTCGCCGCGGACGGCGCGGCCGGAATGGCCATGCTCGTCACGCACATGTCCTCCGCCGCGGCGGCGCTCACCTGGATGTTCATCGAGTGGAGCAAGTTCGGAAAACCGAGCGCCCTCGGCATCGTGACCGGCGCGGTGGCCGGCCTCGTCGGCATCACCCCCGCCTCGGGCTTTGTGGGCCCCGTCGGCGCGCTCGTGATCGGCGTCGCCGTCGGCGCCATCTGCTTCAACGCCGTCGGCATCGTCAAGCAAAAGCTCAAGATCGACGACTCGCTCGACGTCTTCCCCGTCCACGGCATCGGCGGCATCGTCGGCGCGATCCTCACCGGCGTGTTCGTGGACTCGGGCTTCGGCGGCATGGGCCTCGCCGAGGGCGTGAGCATGGGCGGCCAGGTCTGGATCCAGATCGTCAGCGTCGTCGCCACGCTGGTCTACGCCGGTGTGGTCACCTTCATCATCCTGAAAATCGTGGACGCCCTCGTCGGCCTCCGCGTCAGCGCCGACGACGAGCAGGTCGGCCTCGACCCCAGCCAGCACAACGAAACGGGCTACGAGATCTAGGGTTTATTCAGACAAGCAGAAAGGGCGCCGGTCTCCATGCTGGGATCGGCGCCCTTTGTTTTATCGATTCAAACCCGTACTACGGAAAGCGTCTTTTAGAATCGGAAGCTGATCCCTCCCAGGACGCTGTGGGTGCTGAGATCAGTCTCGGCTTTGAGAACCGATCCCCCCGACGTATCCTCGAGCTCCACTTCGGTGTGCGTGAACCGGTATTCGACGAACAGACCGAAATTCTTCGTGAACATCCAGTTGATGCCCGCGCCCGTCTTCAGGCCGACGTTCGTATCGGTTTCATCCTCCGCATCGATGAAAAATAGAGCCGGCCCCACAAATGCGTAGGGCTGAATCTGCCCGTTGGGGAAATCCGGGGATTCCGACAGTTTCATGCGAAGCATGAAGTCAGCGGAAAGACCGATCACCTCAACGTCGAGACTCCCCAGATTAGCCGGTCCCGTTCCAGCGGCGACAACGAGGGTGTCGCCGACCGTGACGGCAGCGGTGGATGTCAGGGTGGTCGTCTGGCTCTTGATCTCCGGTTCAAAATAGAAAACGTCGAGCGCGATACCGATGTTGGGCGCGGAGGGGAACCAGTACCCTCCCCGGATGCCCAGAAGAAGAGAATCCTCGAAATCCAAGTCGCGGAACTTTCCGTCCAAGGTAACGCCTGGAGCGGTCGCGCTAAAATCCAGATCATCTTCCATCGTAAACGCCGCGCCCAGGTAGGGGTCGATAAACCATTCCGCTCGGGCCAGGCCCGGAGCCGCCAACAACAAGGCAAAAACGAAGACAACAACTACGCCGGGTTTTTGTCTCATCGCTTTCCTCCTTTTTGTTTAAGACGATCCTAAATTTTAGACTGATTTCTCTAATATGGTACACATCTTCAGAATATGCCAATCCGGATTTTCACGTGAACAACCCTCCCCCACCCTGCGGTCTTTCGAAATCGGACACTCCGCCCCGCCATTAGACGAGGGCCCGCTCACCCCCTAGAATGGCGGGAAAAATCCGGCTGGAATCGGTTGTCCCCAAAATCCGGGAGGGAGGGAGCCATGGATATGGGCCTGGAGGGCGCGCGCGCCCTCGTCACGGGGAGCAGCGAGGGCATCGGCCACGCCGTCGCAAGGGGCCTGGCGGCCGAAGGCGCCCGCGTGGCGATCTGCGCCCGGCGGGAGGAGACGCTCGAGCGGGCGGCGGAGCGGATCCGGGAGGAGACCGGGGCCGAGGTCCACGCCTTCACCGCCGACCTCAGCCGTTCGGAGGACTGCGACCGGGTCGTCGCCCGGGCGGCGGAGGCCCTCGGCGGGCTGGATGTCCTCGTCAACAACGTGGGCCAGATCAAGCTGGCCGGGATCGAGGAACTCTCCGACGCCGACTGGCGGGCCGAGATCGAGCGCAACGTCATGAGCGCGGTCCGCTGTTCGCGCGCGGCCTGGCCGCACCTCAAGGAAAAAAGCGGGCGGGTCGTCAACATCACCGGCCTCGCCGGAAAGCAGGTCCACCTCCCCGGCGACATGGCCACCTCGCTGACGAAAGCCGCCCTGAACAGCTTCACCAAGACGCTCGCCCACGACGGCGCGGCGCACGGCATCCTCGTCAACAACGTCTGCCCGGGCCCCATCGAGACCGAGGGCATGCCCGAGCGGATCGGCTGGATCGCGGACCGGCTCGGCGTATCCTACGAGGACGCCGTCCGCAACCGCGAGCGCGTCTCTATCCTCAACCGGCTGGGCACGCCGGAAGAAGTGGCGAACGTGGCCGTGTTCCTTGCATCAAAGCGCGCGAGCTTCGTCACCGGCGTCACCGTCGAGGTGGACGGCGGCGCGGCGAGCTATATTTAGGAGAGAGAGGAATGAGCAGCCTGGAAAGCCGCATGAACATGGCCCACCTGTGCATGAGCACCTGCCTGGGCGTGAAGAAGGGGGAGAAGGTTCTGGTCATCGCCGAGAGCGAGGGATTTCCCTACGCGGAGGCGCTCGCCGCGGAGGCGGGCGTGCTCGGCGCGAACCCGACGGTCGCGCTCATCCCCGATTACAAGCCCTACGACAAGGAGCCGGGCGAGGTGGTCATCGCGGCCATGAACGCCGCCGACGTGGTCGTCCACGCGCTGACCGAGCTGGCCGCGAACCAGTTCGTCCACACCAAGGCGCGCAAGGACGCGCTGGCGAATGGCGCCCGCTTCGGGAACCTCATGGTCCCGCCGCCTCCCTCGAACGCCACGGCGGAGGATCTGCTCGAGACAAAAAAGCGCGCCGACCGGCTGGCCGATTTGCTGACCGGGGCGAAGCGCGCCCGCGTCACGACCGCGCTGGGCACCGACGTTTCGATGTCCCACGAGGGCCGCAAGGGCGTCCCCATCTCGAGCATCTGCACCGAGCCGGGCCGCTGGGCCAGCCTGCCGAACTTCTCCGAGTCGGCCGTCGCCCCCCTGGAGGGGACGACGGAGGGTGTCGCCGTGATCGACGGGATGGTGAACTGGATCGGGTTCGTCAAGGAGCCCCTCACGCTGACCATCGAAAAGGGCTATGTGACCAACGTCGCGGGCGGATCGGACGCCGATCGCCTCCGGGAGATATGGGAGCGGGGCGACGAGCACGCGACCAACGTCGCCGAACTCGGCATCGGGACCGTTCCGAACGACCCGGTCCTCGGCTCGAACCTCGACAAGCGCCTGATCGGAACCGCGCACCTCGGCCTCG
>CAMYJL010000273.1 GCA_947258645.1 uncultured Nitrospinota bacterium | reverse complement strand
TTTGATCGGTGTAATCCGCAAGGCTGGTATCAACCCTGTTGTTTGCATCAACCGTTTTTACACCGATACCGATGAAGAATGTAAAGTTGTTCGCAGGATTGCCGAGGCTGCCGGAGCCCGCTGCGCCGAGTCCAAACATTGGGAGTTGGGTGGTGATGGTGCTCTTGAGTTTGCAGATGCTGTTGTTGACGCTTGCAACGAAGAGAATGATTTTAAATTTCTATATCCCCTGGAAATGAAATTGCGTGATCGAGTTGATATTATCGCCCGCGAAGTCTATGGTGCCGATGGAGTTGACTGGGCACCGGAAGCCAATGCCAAGGCCCAGATGCTTGAAAACGATCCTAAGTACGCTGACTTTGCTACAATGATGGTCAAGAGTCACTTGAGCCTTTCCCATGATCCGACCAAGAAAGGGGTTCCCAAAGGCTGGCGGCTGCCAATTCGTGACGTGTTGATCTATTCGGGTGCCAAGTTCTTGTGCCCCTGCGCCGGTGCTATCAGCCTGATGCCTGGCACTAGCTCCAACCCTGCCTTCCGTCGTATTGATGTTGACACAACCAGCGGTAAGGTTACAGGATTGTTCTGATAGATTACGAATTATCATTGTACAAATCTTATATACCAAGCAGGCCGGAGAATTTATTTCTCCGGCCTGTTTTTTATTTTGGAGGAAAACATGGAGCTCGAAGGCAAAACCGCGCTCATCACGGGCGGGGCGCAGGGAATCGGCGCAGCAACCGCGCGGCTGTTCATCCGCGAGGGCGCATCGGTGGCCGTCGCGGATTTGGAAGACGAAAAGCTCGCGGCGCTTGAAAAAGAGATCGCCGGTGCCGGGGGCCGGATGAAGGGAATTCAGGCCGACTGCGGCCGCGCGGAAGAGATCGATCGCATGATCGCCGAGACGGCCGAGGCCTTCGGCGGGCTCGACATCCTCGTCTGCGGCGCGATCTTCCGGCCCACCAAGCCCATGATGAAAGTCACCGAGGCGGATCTCGATTTAGCCTTGAAGGTCAACGTCAAGGGCTACTTCCTGAGCGTCCAGCGCGCCGTCCCCGAGCTCCGAAAGCGCGGCGGCGGGAAGGTGGTTCTGATCTCGAGCACCTTCGGCTTTGCCGGCGCGCCGAATTTTTCGGTCTATTGCACCTGCAAGGGCGCGGTCGTCAACATGGCGCGGACGATGGCCTTCGAGCTCGCGAAAGAAAACATCAACGTCAACGCCGTCGCCCCCGGGCCCATCATGACCGAGGGGATGCGCGAACTCATCGCTGCCGACCCCTCCATCGAGAGCCACCGCACCGCCAACATGCCGCTCCCCCGTTTCGGCACGCCCGAAGAGATCGCCGAGTCTATCCTCTTCCTATCGTCGGATCGCTCGGTTTATGTTCACGGGCACAATCTCGTCGTGGACGGGGGGTATCTCGCGGTTTGAGCCGGGAAGGCGACGGGAGCGGGCGGCCGCGATGCGGTAGAATGGACGTGACGCGAAAAATTTGACGAAACGGACGAGGGAGGGATGGCGCATGGAGTGTCCGAATTATTTCTGGCCGTGGTTTTCAGAGGCCGAGTACGAGCGCCGCTATTCGCTCATCCGGGCGGGGATGGCGGAAAAGGGGCTCGACTGCCTCCTGGTGTACGGCGTCAGCCGGGGGATGGGCATGGAGCCCGGCCAGACGAATCTGGTCTATCTGACCAGCGTCGCCTCGTGGAGCCAGACCTATCTGGTTTTCCCGCTCAACGAGGCGCCGACAATGTTCATCATGAGTTCCAACCAGGTCAAGAATATCCGCGACAACTCCGTCGTCAAGGATGTTCGTCCCGGCGGCTCGTTCACGCGGACGGGCGGCCTGCGCGACTCGGCGGGCCCGGTGGCCGGCCGGCTCAAGGAACTCGGCCTCGAGAAAAAGCGAATCGGCATCGTCGGCGACACGGGATGGCTGAACATCAACCTGCCCCACGAGGCCCACGTCATGATCACCGAAGCGCTTCCCGAGGCGGCGTTCGAGGTCGTCACCCGGTGGTACGAGCACCTGCGCCTGGTCAAGAGCGAAGAGGAGATCGCCCGCATGCGCCAGTCGGCGGCGGTCACCGACGCCGTATACGAGGTCATGGTGGACGCCGCGCGACCGGGGGTTCGCCCCTGTGATCTCTACAACCTCATGGGCCGCACGGCGCTGGAGAAGGACGCGCGCCTCACGCTGGGGCACGTCGGCCGGACCCCGATGAGTCATCCCGACATGGACTACCCCCACTACTATCCGCTCACCACGCCGATCGAGATGGGCGATGTGGTCATGACCGAGGTCGCGGCCGGGGTCGGCGGCTACTACGGCAAGATATGGGGCACTTTTTTCATGGGCGACCCCACGCCCGAGTACGAAGAGCTGTTCGCCCTCGGGGTGAAGACCAGCCACGATCTCCACGCGGCCATCAAACCGGGCGTCCAGGTGAAGGATCTCACCTCGATTTGCCTGGACGATACGCTGAGGGCGGGCTACAAGCCCAAGACCAGCATCACCGGATGGTCCACCTGGAACGAGCCCCCCGACGTGCGCGCCGCCGGGGAGCGCGTGACCGACCCCGATTTCATCTTTCAGAAAGTCACCTGCCTCAGCGTGACGGGCTGGCCCTCGAACGAGGACGAGTCCATGGGCATCTGGCTCGGGGATGTCTGCGTCATCACGGACGACGGCGCCGAGAACCTGCAGAAATACCCAATCCGGGAAATCCACGTCGTGAAGTGAGCGTGGGGGGAGGAGAATCTCCGGGAGAAGCAGTCGATGGCCGGAGATTCTTCACCGCCCCTTTCCTTCGGTCAGGGCGCGGTTCAGAATGACAAGTTCTGAACGCTGAATGCTGCGACATCGCCTGGGAACGAATGCCTGCCCAATAAAAGGAGAACCCCCCGATGCCATTTCTCATCAAGGTCGTCGTCTCCGCCTTCGTGATTGCCGGGGTGGCGGAGCTGGGCAAGCGCTTCACGCTGATGGGGGCGATCCTGGCCTCGCTGCCCATGACCTCGATCCTGGCGATGATCTGGCTTTATCATGACACCGGGGACGCGGGGAAGATCATCAATCTCTCGTGGGGGATATTCTGGGCGGTGCTGCCCTCGCTCGTGTTTTTTATTGTTCTCCCCCTGACGCTGAAAAGCGGGATGGCGTTCGGGACGAGCATGATCCTGTCTTCTGCCGTCATGTTCCTGGCTTACACGGCTTACGTTTTCATCCTCGGAAAGATTGGCATATCGTTCTGATAGAGAGACGTGTTTTCCCTTGGCCCAACGAAGGAGGATCGAAGATGAAAGCGATCGGCATGGGGATCGTCTCTGTTCTTTTAATTTTGTTCAGCATCGCGCTGGCCTTTTAGGGCGAGCTCCCTGAACCGGAACCAACCATCATGAATTTCATCGGTTGGACCTACGACATCGCGCGCGAGCAATCGCCGGGTGAAGACCGGCTGCACGATCTCGTCTGGCGCTCGTCGGACGCGGGCTACGGCGCGATGGGGCTCTATCTGGAGCACCGCTTCGCCTACCCCTCCGTCCCCTGGGCGGCGGCGCCGGGGTGTCTCACGCAGAAGGCCGTCCGCCGTCTCGGCGAGACGGGACGGCAGGCGGGCGTCCGCCTGATCCCGTTCCTGAACACACTGGGCCACATGGAAGGCTTCATCCGCTCGGAGGGCGGGGCGTGGCTGGCGGAGGGGACACGCGAGGGTGTGCTTCAGCTCTGCCCGAGCCGGGAGGATTGTGTCTCTTTCGCGCTGAATCTCGTGGACGATGCGATGGACGCTTTTGGCGACGAATGGGTCCACCTCGGGGGAGACGAGGCGTACCAGCTGGGCGAGTGCCCGCGGTGCGCCGAACGGGCGGAGTCGATCGGAAAAGAGGGACTCTACGCCGAGTTTTTCGGGCGGCTCTGCCGCCATGTGATCGAGCGGGGGCGGCGGCCCTGCCTGTGGGGGGACATGCTCATCAGGTTTCCGGCCGCGATGGAGGGGATTCCGCGCGAGACGGTGATCTTCGACTGGCACTACGAGGGCGTTTCCCCCGTGACGGCCCCGATGTTCCGGAAGCGGGGCTTCGATGTGGTGTCGTGTCCGGCGATCCGTTCGTATGATTCGGGCTGGTGCTTTCTGGACGAAACGAGGCGCGTCATTGACGCCCACGCCGAGGAGGCGGGCCGGTCGGGGGCCGAAGGGGTGTGCGTCTGCTCGTGGGAGTTTTTCGGGTTCTCGCCGTTCTCCTCGGTGCTTCCGGTGATCATGGCGGCGGGACGGCGTATTTCGGGCGGCGCGGACTGGGCGGCGGCGCTGGAGGAAGAGGGCGGGGCGGCCTGGGCCCGTGCGGCGGAGGCGCTGGGGAGCCGGATTCCGGGGATGTCCAAATTTCTCGCGCCGGGCGCCATGCGGTCGCTTCGCGGGCGGCTTGCGCTCCGCTCCGATCCCTTTGGGCTCTGGCGGGACTGGCGCCGGGTGAACACAGAGGAAGAGCCGTTCGAGATCCTGGACGCCTGCGAGGAGGCGCTGCGCGATCTGGAGGAGGAGAGCCCGCTTCGGTTTCCGCTGGGGTTCGGCTGGATCGCTGCCTGGAGATGATTGAGCGGGCATGCGAACGCATCGGCTCGCTGCCGGATTCCGGGTGGCGGCCCGCCTTCGAGACGATCACGCAGGATGGCTTCGTCCCCGGCGATCAGGCCGCCTGGCGGTCGGAAGGCCCCGCGAGGCGGGGAAAATCTCCCGGATAACTACTTCTTCACGGCGTCCTTGCGGCGCGGCTCGGGGAAAATGTCCTCGTCGATGAGGACGTCCACGAGGACGGGCTTGTCCTCCGCCTGCGCCAGGGCTTCCTTGTAAACGTCTTCCAGATCGTTCGGGTTGTCCACCCGGTAGCCCGCCGCGCCGAACGAGCGGGCGTACTCGTCGAACTTGGGGTTTCCGATCTTATCGCCGATGTAGCGGTCGTTGTAGAAGTGGTGCTGGTAGGCGCGCTCGGAGCCCAGGTTGTGGTTGTTGAGGATGACGCAAAGGGTGGGGAGGTTCTCCCGGATGGCGGTTTCGAGCTCGGCCCCGTTGAAGAGGAACGAGCCGTCGCCGCTGATGGTGACGACGGGCCGGTCGGGGCGGGCGAGCTTGGCGCCCAGCGCGACGGGATAGCCGACCCCGAGGGCGGCGAGGTCCTGCGGGGCGAGGAGGCTGCGCGGCCCGCCGAAGCGGTGGTACTCGTAGGTGTACCCGGGGGCGCTCCCGGCGTCTATCGATATCACCGCGTCCTCGGGGAGCACGCGGGCGAGCGCGGCATGTGCCCGCCGGGGGTCGATGGGGGTGCCGTCCCGGCGGTTGCCCGATTCGCGGTGGGCGTCCTGGGCCTTGCGCACATAATCCACGCGTTTGCGCCAGTCGGGCCGGGCTTTCCGCTCTCCCAGCCGTTTCAGCAGTCCACGCAGGACGAATCCGGAATCGCCCGCCATGCCGACATCGGTCGGATAGTTCCGCCCGATGTTGGCCGGATCGTGCGCGGCGTGAATGAGCTTGACGCCATCGGCGAAGAAGGTGGGCCTCAGGAAGTTCGTGCTGTGGGCGAGGCGGGTTCCGACGGCGAGGACGACATCGGCCTCGCGGAACATGTCGGCGGCGTCGGGGATGGTCCCCCGGCCAATGGAGCCGAGTGACAGGGGATTGGAGACGGGGAGGACATCGTCACGCCCGGTCGAGGTCATGACGGGCGCGTCTATCAGTTCCGCCAGGGCGATCAGGTCTTCGGTCGCCTCGGACCAGATCACGCCCCCCCCGGCGATGATGAGGGGCCGCTCGGCTTTTTTCAGCAGGTCGGCGGCGGCTTCGAGCGCCGCCGGATCGGGGGCCGAGCGCGGCACGGGAGCCAGCAGGCGGCTATCGAAATGGGGGCCTTCGATTTCTTCGTTCATCACGTCGCGCGGGAGGTCGAGCTGAACGGGGCCGGGGATTCCCGACATCGCGGTCTGGTAGGCCTCCCGGACGAACTGGGCGGTCTGTTCGGGCTTTCGAACCTGAAAGGCCGCCTTCACGATGGGCTTGAACATGGTGAGCTGATCGATCTCCTGGGTGGATTCGCGATCCATGTCCTTCATCATGGGGGCGCCCGTGATGACGAGCACGGGGCTCTGGGCCATTTTGGCGTTGGCGACGCCGGTGACGAGATTGGTGACACCCGGGCCGTTGGTCGCCATGCAGACGCCGGGTTTTCCTGTCATGCGGCCGAAGCCGTCCGCCATGAGGGCTGCGCTCTGCTCGTGTCGGACGGTGAGGAAGTGCAGGTCGTCCTTGCGCTCGTACATGCCGTCGAGAATCTCGATCATGCACGAGCCGACCATCCCCATGACATTTTTGACGCCCAGTTGAACAAGGGACTCAGCCACGGCGTGGCCCGCAGACATTCTGGCCATTGAAAACCTCCCTGATGCGTGGGCGCCCAGGGCTGCCGCGCACCGCGTATTTGAATGAAACCATTTGAAAATAGGTTGGTTAGATAGGGCCACGTACTCTGGCTCCCTTGGTCGAGACTAGACCCACGCCCGGTCGATGTCAACGAGAGCGGAAGTGCGGCGGCGGGAGCTTTGGGCGATGGCAACCGGCTACAATAAAAACTTCCTGGAAGATTGATGGCATGGGTATTTCGACCCGGAAGGGAGGGAGCGGATGGCAGGCGATCATGACCATTTCATGCGCATCGCGATGGAAGAGTCGGAAAAATCCCTGGCGGAGGGGAACGTTCCGGTCGGCTCGGTGATCGTCCGGGACGGCGAGATCATCGGGAGAGGAAGGAATCTGGCGAATGTGCGTCAGGACCCGACCTCCCACGGCGAGACGGAGGCGATATGGGACGCCTGCAGGAAGTCAGGCAGCGCCGACCTGTCCGGCTCCGTCCTCTATACGGCGCTGGAGCCCTGCCCGATGTGCCTCTGGTCGATGGTGAACGCGAAGATCGGTACGCTCGTAATGGGCGGGCGGCTGAAGGATGTGAAGAGCGCGAATTACGGCGACTACACGGTGGAGAATCTGCTGGCGATGACGGGGAGAAAAATGAACATTGTCACCGGTATCATGGAGGAGGAGTGCATCGCGATCCGGAACCGGTATAATGGGTGAGGGAGGGGAGTCTGTCGTTTTTTCCGCCGTTCCGCGCGGAACGAGGTTTTCCCTTGTCCCTGAATCGGATCCCCGGCATGCGTGAACAGGTTCATACCGCCTCTCCGGAGTCCCGTCGATTTTCTTCATCTTCGGTGGGGGTCAGATGGCTTGCCGCGGCCGTGGCGCTTCTCGCGCTGGGGGCGGGATACGAGTGGCTCCCCGGATTCCATGATTTTGTGAATCGCACGGCCTCCTATCTCGCGACGGGTGATTTTCACGCCCTCAAGTTGTTTATTCTCTCCTTCGGCTGGTGGGCTCCCCTCGTTTCGGCGGGGTTGATGATCTTCCAGACGCTGGTGGCCCCGCTCCCCGCTTTCATCCTGTCGATCGCGAACGCGATGGCATTCGGCGTGTTCTACGGGTTTCTTCTCTCGGTCGGCTCCGCGCTGGCGGCGGCTTTTTTGGCCTTTTATCTGTCCAGGTGGCTGGGGCGTCCTTTTGTGGAAAGATGGATGAAGGGGTTGCCCATCGACAGCCTGATCGAGCGGTATGGCGCGTGGGGCGTTCTCCTTCTCCGCCTGTTTCCGGTGGTTTCGTTCGATTTCGTCAGCTTCGCGGTTGGGTTGACCGTCATGCGGCCTGCCGCCTTCGGTTTGGCGACGTTTCTGGGGATGATGCCGGCGACGCTGGCGTATTCTCTCCTCGGAGAGTCGATCGAGTCGGCCAATAGGTGGTCGTTCATCGGCGGGTTTTTTCTTTTCGGCCTTCTCGTCGTCTTCTCGCTTGTCATGCGCCGAAGCGGGGTGGTAAAGCGGTAGCCCGTTCTTTTTGGGGTTTGTCACGGGTGCGGTCATTCGGGGCCGAGTCTTGATTCCGGCCCGGGGTTCGTGTAAACGGCAGTAGCCGCCCGGGCGAGATGAAGCAGATATATGCCCTCATGAATGGGCAACTTGTCCTCTCCGGCCACGGTTGCTATCTTTTCGGGTGAATTCGCGATGTGCCTTTCAGGATATCCCGCCCTCAGGTCCGAAAATCGTCGATTGGAAAATCGGTAATATTTTATCTGCAGTGGGAGGAGGACCAGGTTGGCGCGGATACTCGTAACGGGAGGCGGGGGGTTTATCGGCTCCCATCTGGTCCGGGCGTTGCTCGATGAGGGCCATTCCGTCCGAATCGTAGATAATTTCTCATCCGGCCGCAGGGAAAATCTGGATGAAATCCTGGGCGATGTAGAGTTGCTCGACCATCCGGACGGGATTACTTCTCCTGAAGTGTGTGAGACCGCTGTCCGGGATGTGGCGGGTATCCTCCATCAGGGCGCCGTCCCATCCGTTCCCCGGTCCATTGCTGATCCGGTCCTCACCGACAAGGTGAACGTCGGCGGGACGTTGACGCTTCTCGAAGCCGCGAGAAAAGCAGGCGTGAGCCGGTTTGTCTATGCCTGCTCATCGGCAGTTTATGGGGATGCTCCAGGTGACGTTCGCCGCGAAGACGGCGAGACCCAGCCCCTTTCCCCCTATGCGGTCTCAAAGCTGGCCGCGGAGCATTATGCCGTCATGTATCATAAGCTTCACGGTATGGAGACCGTGGGCCTCCGATATTTCAACGTGTTCGGGCCCCGGCAAGATCCCACCTCCCAGTACGCCGCCGTCGTCCCCATTTTCACCCAGGAACTCCTTGCCGGGCGCTCTCCCACCATTTATGGCGACGGGGAGCAGTCCCGCGACTTTACCTATGTCGATAACGTTGTGTCGGGAAATCTCCTTGCCTTGAAATCCGATAACGCCGGCGGCGAAATTTTCAACCTGGCCGCCGGGGGCAATCATTCGGTCAATGAACTTTTTTACAAACTGAGGGATTTGACGGGCAGGGAAGATGTGGAACCCGCCTATGTTCCGCCCAGGCCCGGTGACGTTCTCCGTTCTCAGGCAAATATTTCCAAAGTAAAGAAGAAGTTAGGGTATAATGTCTTGGTTTCCTTCGAAGAGGGGCTCCGCCGGACAATGGAATGGTATCGGAGCTCTGATAAAGGTGCTGAAAGTTGATTCGTGCGATTCTATCCACATTGAAAGAACTTTTCGGATTCCTGTGGCAGAACAAACTCTGGTGGATGGCGCCTATCGTGGTCGTACTCCTGCTGTTCTCCGGGCTCATGTTCCTGGCGCAGTCGAGCGCGCTGGCCCCGTTTGTCTACACCCTCTTCTAAGGGCGGCTGGATGCGTCTTTTGAAGCGCGCCTGGGAAGGGTGGAAGCGGGTGGCCCACCACATCGCCCGTTTTAATTCCATCGTCCTGTGCACGGTCATTTACATCCTGATCCTTCCGCTTGCGGCGGTTCCGTTCCGGTTGACGAAAGACCCGCTGCGTCTGAAGAATTCGGCGGGGTTCGTGGATCGCGACGCTGCAGAAATCACGCTTGAGGAAGCCTCCCGCCAGGGCTAGCCGTTTAT